>JAHEGH010000054.1 GCA_024639825.1 Gammaproteobacteria bacterium | reverse complement strand
CGATGACTTTCTCGACGCCTGTATTGAGAATCCGGACGAAGGCGCACTGGACACGATGCGTAAGCAGAAGCGATAGCCTTTCGCCGGAAGTCAGGAGCTGACGGCGAATTAGACACCCGGGCCGAACAGCTGAACCCGGAAGGTCGAATGTCGATGCGATTGTTGGCAAGACCTGGTATTGGCTCGGCACACTGACGCCAGTCGAGCGTATCGGCAGCGCTTTAGAAATGCGCTGTTACGAACAGGTGCAGTCCGGTAACGCGATTGTCAAACTCAAATCGAGTATTGTCACGCTCGCGAACGACCTCGAGGCTGTTCGAGCCTATGCCTGCGCCCACACCGAAATGTTCAGTGAATCGGTATTCACTATCCAGTCGAAAGACCGTCTGCTCTCCGTCCAGCCCGAGCGTGTCCCTCGGACTAAGTGCCAGCCCGGCTGCCAACATTTGCCTCGGTCAGCGAAAGTGTCGAGTCGTAAACAAACACAGAGTATCCGCCAAGGGATACCTCGAACTTGTTTTCCTCCCCTGCCAGCACCGCAGTGCTCTGAAGCAGGCCCAGGGCCAGGGTCAGTACTGCCGCGCGATGGTTGCTCGGCCGGCCTCCACGCATTTTCTTTTTTGCTTTCTTCGCGCTGGCGCGCCACAAATCAGACGAGTCGATTTTGCGCTGACCCGGGGCATTCTGCTGCTGGAGCGGGTGAAGGGAATCGAACCCTCATTCCCAGATTGGGAAGCTGGAGTGGTGACCGGTACCTACTCTGCCCCATTCGCCGATTCAATGTCTGCAAGTTGTGTTTCGAAGTAACCTTGAGGCACAACAAAACTCGACTTCATGTACGTTGAATTGTATGTAGAATTGCGCGCCTGAATCCCATTAAATACTGCCTCTTATCGCAAAGTCGAACCCAATGAAATCAGGTATTTAGGCGGGCAAGAAGGGGGGTAAACAAGAGGCATAAAAAAGCGCTGTAAATGATTGAAATTAAAGAAAAAACCAGTGTTTTATTTGTCTGCATGGGCAATATATGCCGCTCGCCGACGGCAGAGGGCGTCTTTCGTCATCACGCAGAACAGGCGGGTCAGGCCAACCGCTTGCACATAGATTCAGCGGGTACCCATGCCTATCACACTGGCGAGCCGCCTGATCGCAGGGCGCGGGCTGCGGCGGAACGCCGTGGTATGTCGCTGGAGGGTATTCGGGCGCGGCGGGTGAACGCCGAGGACTTCGAGCTGTTCGACTTCATCATCGCGATGGACGAGGACAACCTGGAAAGATTGCGTCTCGAAGCACCCGAAGAGCATCAGGCGAAACTCCGCCTGTTCCTTGAATTTGGAGAATCGACAGAGCGGGAAGTGCCGGATCCCTACTACGGTGGATCAGCGGGATTCGAACGTGTGCTGGATCTTGTGGAAGAAGCGTCCCGAGGTTTGCTCGGGACGCTGTTCCGCGACTGATTGCTAGTCCTGACCGGGTTCTGCCGGCTTGGATTCGGGCTTGGGCGCCGGCGACGGTGCCGGTTTTTCGACCTTGGGTTCGGGCGCTGCCGCAGGTTTTGATTCTGCTTTCGGTTGCGGCGTCGGCTCCGGTTTTGGCGCAGCCTTCGGCGTCTCGACAGGCTTGGCGACTACCGGTAGTGAAGGCTGTTCCCACGGCAGCAGTTTCGGCTTGCCGCCAGTACCATTGCCGTCTGCGGCTGGCTTTGACTCGGCCTTCGGCTTTGGCTCGGCATCCGGTTTCGACTCGACCTTCGGCTTTGGCTCAGCATCCGGTTTCGACTCGACCTTCGGCTTTGACTCGACCTCGGGTTTCGATTCGGCCTTCGGCTTCGGTTCACTCGCAGTCTTCGTTTCAGGTTTCGCATCGGGCTTTGCTTCCGCCTTATCAGCAGCGGGCTTCCTCCGGCGACGCGGCTTCGGCTTGCTCTCGGTGTCAGCGGTGCGTTCGGCGTCCGTGCGGGCGCGCGGCGGTCCTGACGGTTTCTCAGCGGCGGGAGCGTTTTCAGCGGTCGTCTGTTCCGGCGACTGTTGCTCCTGGGCCTTCTTTGCGGGAGCTTTCTTACGTGGCGCTCGCTTCTTGGGTGCCTCAGCCTGCGCCTCTGAATCCTTTTGCGGCGCCTCATTTGTCTTTGGCTGTGCGTCTGCTGCCTGCTCTGGCTTGTCCTCGCTACGCCGGCGACGACGCCCGCCGCGACTGCGACGACTCCGTGATGAACGCTTTGGCTCGTTCTTGTTTTCGTCGCCCTGATCCGGACGTTGTTGAGCCTGCTGATCCTGCTGCTGATCCTCTTTCTGGACCGGCTTGCGGCGCGTGTCAGTCTTCTTTGCAGTCTTTTTCGGCGACGCTTTCCGGGCAGCCGTCTTTTTCTGTGCCGGTTTACGTTGTCCGCCACGACTATCGCTGCCACGGCGGCTTGCCTGCTGGCCCCGACCACCACGACTCTGCTGGCCGCTCTTGCTGCGGCGTGACTGCGTCTGCTTTTCGTCTTCATCGTCGCTGGTGAACAGCGAAACGATAGAGGCAAATAGCCCTTTCTTTTTCGCTTTGGGCTCCGGCACCGGCTCCTGACGCTTTGGCGCAGGTTTGGACGGTTTCAATGTGCCGACGACCGGCGCTTCAATAGACTTGCGCTCCAGGATTGCCTGAGGGGACTCCGGCTCAGCTGCCGTATCGGCGAGCGAATAACTGACACCGGTGTTCTCCGGTAGATCCATCTGGTCATCGCGAACACGACGCACCTCATAGTGCGGTGTTTCCAGTAACGGATTGGCAACCAGCACAACCTGCGTGTCATTGCGGTCTTCGAGCGTCTGTACCCAATCACGTTTTTCGTTCAACAGGTAGGTCGATACCTCAACGGGGAGTTGCGCAATGACCTTGGAGGTACGTTCCTTGCGCGCTTCCTCACCGACGAGGCGGAGAATGGCGAGCGCCAGCGACTCAACGCTGCGGATAGTGCCGAAGCCGGAGCAGCGCGGACAGGTCATGTGTGACGATTCGCCAATGGAGGGGCGCAGACGCTGGCGTGACATCTCGAGCAGGCCGAAGCGGCTGATCTTGCCGATCTGCACGCGCGCACGATCCTGCCGCACGGCGTCGCGCAGTCGATTCTCGACATCGCGCTGGTGTTTTGCAGGACCCATGTCGATGAAGTCGATTACCACGAGTCCACCCAGGTCACGTATACGTAGCTGGCGAGCAACTTCGTCGGCGGCTTCCAGGTTTGTGTTGAGCGCCGTGGCCTCGATATCGCCACCCTTGGTCGCGCGGGCGGAGTTGATGTCGATGGAGACCAGTGCCTCGGTGTGATCGATCACGATGCTGCCACCGGATGGCAAGTGCACCGTGTGCGCAAAGGCAGATTCGATTTGCGATTCGATCTGGAAGCGTGTGAACAGCGGCACGGGATCGACGTAGTGTTTAATCTTCTTGATGTTGTGCGGCATCGTCTGTTCGACGTGCTCAATAGCATCTTTGTAGGTCTGCTCGTCGTCGATCAGGATCTCGCCGATATCGTTGGTCAGGTAGTCACGCAGTGCGCGGACCACCGAATCGCTCTCGCGGTAGATCAGGAATGGTGACGGGCGTTCGAGCACGACATTCAGGATCGCCGTCCAGACGGTCAGCAGATTCTCGAGATCCCATGCCAGTTCTTCAGCGCTGCGATCAATACCCGCCGTACGCAGGATGACGCTCATGCCATCGGGAATAATGATTTCGTTGAGTGACTGTCTTGCCGCGTCGCGGTCTTGCCCGACGATGCGGCGTGAGACGCCACCGGAGCGAGACTTATTCGGCTTGAGGACGATGAAACGGCCGGCCAGGCTGACGAATGTCGTCAGGGCTGCGCCCTTATTACCGCGTTCTTCCTTGTCGACCTGGACGACGATGTCCTGGCCTTCTTTGAGCACGTCCTTGATATTGGTCTTGCCACTGCTCTTGGCATCCTTGACGAAATACTCGCTGGAGATTTCTTTTAAGGGCAGGAAGCCGTGGCGATCGCCACCATAGTCGACAAACGCGGCCTCGAGGCTGGGCTCGATGCGCGTGATCTTTCCTTTGTAGATGTTGGCTTTTTTGCGCTGGCTAGCCGGCGCTTCGATATTGAGATCGTAGAGACGCTGGCCGTCGACCATCGCCATGCGCAACTCTTCTTCCTGAGTTGCATTGATTAGCATTCTTTTCATGTTGTCCTACTTGAAGGTTGGAGGACAGCATTACGGGGCAGGGCGCCGAGCGGGCGCAGGGGATCTCACGCACAGGAGTCCGGCGCCGGATTGCGCCGTGTACAAATTTCACTATCTCTGTGTAGGCATGGCCCAGAATGGCCAGTGCCAGCAAAATAATCAGCATGATTTCCCTGCGGCTAAGCCGCTCTGGCGCAGGCCGGAATCCGTGCTTGCTGCCTTCTGAAATCAGGTCTCGCAGGCTTGCGGGACCAAAAAATAAGTCATTTCGAGTGTCACGGCCGGTATGCCGGAACGCCTCTGGGCGGTAATATAGCACACCTCAATAGCGCTTAAGCAACTGATCATGCAAGAAAACTCCCCGAATGACGCGACTACCCGGATCTCCGGCGTACGCAAGGTCGTGGTCGACGGTGACCGGGCCGGTCAGCGAATCGACAATTTCCTGCGCAGCGAACTACCCGGTGTTCCCAAAGGGCGTGTCTATCGCCTGCTGCGGCGTGGCGAGGTTCGGGTGAACGGAGGCCGGATCCGGGCCGAGTACAAACTCCAGGAAGGCGATGAGGTTCGGATTCCCCCGGCTCGCATCAGCACGGGTGCGCCGCCACCACCGGCGAAACTCGCGGCGGAAATGCTCGATCGGGTGATTTACGAAGATAAACGGCTGCTGGTGATCAACAAGCCGACGGGATTCGCCGTCCATGGCGGTAGCGGTATCAGTCATGGCGTTATCGAGTTGTTGCGAAATGCGCGACCGGATCTCAAGGAACTTGGGCTGGTGCATCGCCTCGACCGGGAGACCTCGGGCTGCCTGGTCATGGCCAAGCGGCGCAGTGCGCTCCGGGAACTGCACGAGCGGTTCCGCGAAGGGCAGGTTGAGAAGAACTACCTGGCCCTGGCTGTCGGGGACTGGCAATACGGCGAGCAATTGATCGATGTACCCCTGTATGTGCAAAACCGCCAGGGCGGTGAACGGCACGTTATTGTCAGTGACAGTGGCAAGTCAGCACAGACGCGTGTCAGCCTGTCGCGGACCTATGGGGTTTACAGTCTGCTGCGATGCGCACCTCTGACCGGCAGGACCCACCAGATTCGCGTGCACCTGCTGCACGCCGGTCATCCGATCGCCGGTGACGAACGCTATGGCGACGCTGACGCCAACAAGCAGGCGAAACGTCTTGGCCTTAAACGATTGTTCCTGCATGCACAGTCGATAGCGTTTGCGGACAAAAGCGGCAATGACCTGCATTTCACGGCGCCGCTGGCTGATGACCTTGAGCAATTCCTGACTGTTGGGGTTATCCAGGCGCAGCGCGAGAAGAAATCAAGGTAACAGGTACCCGAGCTGCAGCAGGCGATCGGCGACCCAGATCATCGGGAGGCCGATCAGGGCTGTCGGATCGTCGGTGCGCACGGCTTCAAACAGGACGAAGCCTGCTCCCTCAATTTTGAAGCTGCCGGCGCAGTCGTAGGGTTCATCGTGGCGCAGATAGGCCTCGGCCAGGCGCCGGTCAAATTGCCGGAATCGCACCACGGTCTTGTCGGTGTGTTCGTAGCGCGCCCGGCCAACCGGGTCGAGGATGCAGACGGCGGTCAGGAACGTCACCGTCTTGCCCGACGCCGCAAGCAGCTGTTCGACGGCGCGGGCATGATCGCCGGGCTTGCCCAGTACATCGTTGTCGAGCACTGCCAGCTGATCAGCGCCTATCACAAGGCTGTTACGCGCATTTACGGCGACCGCCTCGGCCTTTTTCCGCGCGAGGTATTGCGCGAGCTCCTCGGGGCCCAGTCTCTGCGTATTGGTTTCGTCGACCTCCGGGTCCAGCACTTCGTAGCTATCGAGGAAGCGATTCAGGAGGTCTCGGCGGTACCGGGATGACGATGCCAGGACGATTGCAGGTGCGGACGGATTTTGCATAGACAAATCAAAACCTTAAGACAGGACCACGAGATTCTACCCGGTTTGCCTCGGTCGTCCGAAATTTCTGTCAGTGAGGCTTTGACTTCGACGGCGGCGCTCCTTATCATGCGCGCGCCATGGGTAATCCGCTGCGTGAACGCCGCTCCGCGGCCGAATGGTCGGCGGGCTCTCAAGTAATTGAAATTGCTGAAAAAATCAGTAATTTCGAGCAATTGGCGGCAATTGTCGAAGCGGACCTTGCAGCGCTCGATGCTGATAAGATACCGGCTGGGTGGCGCGATGCGCGGGTCGCGGGGCAAATGAAGTTCGGCTTTGCCGACGCGCAGCAGACGCTGCCGAGGGTGGAATGCCGGGTTGCGGTGACCGTTGATGCGGTGTGCCAGCGGTGTCTTGAAGCGTTCAGGTTGCCGCTCGAGACAGAGGCCGATTTGCTGTTGCTGGCGCTTGAGCAGGAAGCCGATGGTTACGATGAATACGAAGTCTGGGAACTGGAGGAAAGCCTGCTCCAGCCCCAGGATATCGTGGAAGAAATGCTGATTATGGCACTGCCGTTTTCGGCGATGCACCTGGAGTCAGCTGCGTGCAAGGCGCTGTCGCCGGTGACGGAAGAGAGTGCTGATGATGTAACGACGCCGTTTGCCGCTTTGCGCGAACAGATGGCTAAGGACAATGAAGGTTCGGCCTGATACGCCGAATCGATTGGAGAAGATTATGGCAGTTCAAAAAAGTCGCAGGACCCCTGCAACGCGTGGCGCTCGTCGTGCACACGACAAGCTTAAGAACCCGGCGTTGTCGGTCGATCCTACGTCGGGCGAGACGCATCTGCGTCACCGCGTGACGCCGGATGGTTTTTACCGCGGCCATCAGGTTGTTTCGCAACCTGAGTCGATTAAAGACGAAGAGTAAGTCATCCGCTGATTGACCGGACCTAAGTCCGGTTTATCTATTGGTGGGCTCTCACTCGACAATCTCACTTGACGCAATGAGCGGCGACCTCGGTGCTGAGGTTGTCGTGCGTGCGGCTGCCGCCACACTTCGCAAATACAGAAACCTCAAACTGATCCTCGTCGGTGACGAGGATGAACTGCAGCGGCTTGTCGGCGACATCGTCGGCGAGGACTCCCGGCTGCATATCGCACACGCAAGTGAAGTGGTCGGCATGTCCGAGCCACCGGCGGATGCGTTGCGCAAGAAGAAAGACTCGTCAATGCGCGTGTCGATTAACCTTGTGAAGGAAGGCGCGGCTGATGCGTGTGTCAGCGCCGGCAATACCGGTGCACTGATGGCAACGGCCAAGTTTGTTCTGAAGATGCTTCCCGGCATCGATCGTCCGGCAATAATCGGTGAGCTACCCGCGATGGGAGGCTCTGTGCATATGCTGGATCTGGGCGCGAATACGCAGGCGACCGCAGACCAATTGTTTCAATACGCCGTCATGGGTTCCATCGTTGCGGCCGATATTGCTGGTATCGACAAACCACGCGTTGGCTTGCTCAACGTCGGGGCAGAAGACATCAAGGGGCACGAGACGGTCAGAGAGGCAGCGGCCATGCTCGCCGACAGCACCCTTAACTATGTCGGATTCATCGAGGGCACCGGCCTGACATCCGGTACGGTGGATGTTGTCGTGACCGATGGCTTCACTGGCAATGTTGCGCTGAAGACCATGGAGGGGACTGTTGTTCTGGGAAAGCACTATCTCGCGCGTGCTTTCAAACGCAACTGGCTTACCAAACTCCAGGCCTTGCTGGCGAGTAGTGTGCTACGTCAGCTCAGTGCCGAACTTGATTCACGCAACTACAACGGTGCGACTCTGGCCGGACTGAATGGTATTGTGATCAAGAGCCACGGTGGTGCGGACGCATACGCGTTCCAGCACGCGATCGACACAGCTATTGTTGAAGTGCGCAACCAGCTGCCACAACAAATCGGTACCTTGCTGCAAAAGGAAGCTTCATGATCTATTCGCGAATCGCTGGAACCGGGCGTTACCTTCCCGAACGCATCATGACCAATTTCGATCTCGAGAAGATCGTTGACACTACCGATGAGTGGATTCGAACGCGCACCGGGGTCGAGCGCCGGCACGTTGTCGAAGAGGACCAGACGACGTCGGACATGTGTGTCAGGTCAGGGCAGAATGCGATGGACGACGCGGGCGTCACACCGGCGGATATCGACATGGTAATAACAGGCACGACGTCACCGGACGTTGTGTTCCCCAATGTCTCGTCAATTATCCAGCACCGTCTCGGCATTCCTGCCTGTCCCGCATTCAGTCTGGAAGCGGCCTGTTCCGGTTTTATTTATGCGCTGACAGTCGCTGACAAATTCATCAAGACCGGCGAAGCGAAATGTGTGCTGGTGACCGGTGCCGAGTGCATCACGAAGCTCCTTGACTGGAGTGATCGCAATACCTGCGTGTTGTTTGGTGATGGTGCAGGCTCGGCGATTGTCGTGCCGTCGGACGAGCCCGGCATCCTGTCTTGTGAGCTGGGTGCGGACGGTCAGTACCGCGAACTACTGCATTACCCGGTGGGCGTATCGAAGAATCTGGCTGCGGCCGGCACCGACGAAGCAAACATCATCATGCAGGGTAACGAGGTGTTCAAGGTAGCCGTCAAGACGCTTGGCAGAATTGCCCAGGCATCCCTGGACAAGGCCGGCGTCACCAAGGAAGAGCTCGATTGGCTGGTACCGCACCAGGCAAATATTCGCATCATCCAGGCAATGGCCAAGCGGTTGGATATGCCGATGGAAAAGGTCATCCTGACGGTGCAGGATCACGGCAACACCTCAGCCGCGTCTGTGCCCATGGCACTCGACGTGGGACGTCGTGACGGGCGCGTCAAGAAAGGTCAGTTGGTTCTGATGGAGGCCTTCGGTGGCGGTTTCACCTGGGGCTCGGTCCTGATGCGGATGTAGCCCTACCAGAGGCTGCTTTTCTTTTGCTGCGCTGAGCGGCGACGCATACGCTGGTGCAATTGCTGGCGGCGACGATCAATGCGATCACGACGCATCACCGCATCTGCATTCTTGCCGTGCTCTTTCTCGTACTCAGCCCGGAAGTCACAAAAATCGTCATAGGCTTCGCGCACATGTTGTAGCTCTCTTGCGACGAGTTCGATGATGATGACGTCGTCGAGGTAGCCAATGACCGGAATATCGTCGGGGAGAATGTCCTCCGGATCCGCAAAATAGACGAAGGTCGCCAGCAGGCGTTCGCGGTCTCCTTCGGGTAACTGCCATTCCTCATCGGTCAGCATGCTGATCAATGACTCCAGCTCGGGAATGCGCTTGCCGACAAAATCGGGCAGGGGCTCGCTGCTGCGGATTTCCTCCAGCACGGCCTGTATGGCCTCGATGATCTCGGTGTCTTCCGCGTCCTTGACGGCTTCACGGGACTGGCGCAGCGCCTTGCGGAAAAACGTCAGGTCGCGATCAGTCAGTTCAAAGGAAATTCGAAGGCCCATACAGACAGGCTAACGGCAACTCCCTATGTGGGTCAACGCGCGATGGTTTACCATAGGGGGCAAGGCTGCCCGGTCCAATGCAATGAAACCAAAACTCGTAATAGGCAACAAGAACTACTCCTCATGGTCGCTGCGGCCCTGGCTTCTCATGAAAGAAGCGGGCATCGACTTCGAGGAGCACCGTATCGCGCTCGATACGCCGACCACAAAGAAAGAAATCGCGACGTATTCGGAGGCCGGGCGGGTACCTATATTGCAGCTGGGCGACGTCACCGTGTGGGATTCCCTGGCGATCGCCGAGACCGTGGCGGAACGCTGGCCCGAAAAACGGCTATGGCCGGACCACGCCGACGAACGTGCGCAGGCACGCGCAATTTCGGCGGAAATGCATTCTGGCTTCCCGTATTTACGCGACTGTATGCCTATGAACTGCAGGGCGATGGGGCGCATAGTGCCTATTCCGGATGAGCTTGCCGCGGACATTGACCGGGTCATCGAGATCTGGGCAGAGTGCCATAAGCACTATGGCGACCGTGGCGGCTGGTTATTCGGAACGTTTTCTGTCGCCGATGCCATGTATGCGCCTGTCGTGCTGCGGCTCCGTACCTATGGCATTAATTTGCCTGAATCGGCCGGCTACTATCCGCACCGCCTGCTCGAGAGTGAAGCCATGCAGGAATGGCTCGCAGCAGCTGAGTGTGAAACCGAAGTTATCGACGCGGACGAAAAAGGCCAGTAATGCTCACACGGATTTTTAGCCTGGCCAGCTTGTTGCTGGCCATCACACCGGTTTATGCGGAAGTCTTCGAACTGCCGCCCGAGGGTCACGATGTCATCGGCTCCGTATCGACGATTACGGCGCGCTACGAAGACACACTGGTCGATATTGCGCGCCGCCATGGACTGGGCTACACCGATGTGGTGCGCGCCAATCCCGACGTCGATGTCTGGGTACCGGGTGAGGGGACGGAAATCGTCCTGCCCAATCGCTTTGTTTTACCACCCGGGCCGCGCAAAGGGCTGGTACTGAATCTCGCCGAGTACCGCATGTACTATTTCCCGGAACCTGAGGCAGGTAAACCGGCGTACGTATACACCTACCCGATGAGTATCGGTCGCATGGACTGGGAAACGCCGCTCGGCAACACAAAGATTATTGCCATGGCGAAAAACCCGGCCTGGTACCCGCCACAGTCGGTGCGTGATGAGCACGCGGCGGATGGCGATCCGTTGCCGCGCATTGTGAAACCCGGCCCGCAGAATCCGCTGGGATCGCGCGCGCTGCGCCTCAGTCTTCCGGGTTACCTGATCCACGGCACCAATCGTCCGGCCGGTGTTGGCATGCGCGTTTCGCACGGCTGTGTGCGGATGTTTCCCGAAGATATCGAATTTCTGTTTGACAGGGTTCGTGTGAACACACCGGTGCGCATTATCAACGCGCCGGTGAAGATTGGCTGGGACGGTGAAACCCTGGTTGCCGAAGTGCATCCGCTGCTTGAATCGCCGCAACCGCTGGTCGAAGAGTCAGCCGAGCATCTTGAGCGGCTGGACGCGGATGTCGAGTTGCCGGAGCCGGATCCGAATCATAAGGATCCGCTGACGCACGTGACCGAGCAGTTTATTGCCGCGACGTCAGAACGCGCGGGCCGGCTTGACTGGGACCGTGTGGAAGAACTGGTGAAACGTTCCGACGGTATCCCCGAAGCGGTTGGCGCAGGCATAAAAAACGCCGCGACAAGCGCGGCGTTTGAATAAAACAATTTTTGTCCTGATTTATTTGGACATAGACTTCTGGAACATACGTTCCATGCTTTCTTTGTTTGCTTCGCAGCAAGCTTGAGATGCCGTAGCGGCAGCAAGGGCCTGGTCAGCGGTGCTCTGTGCCGAAGAGGCAGCTGAAGCTGCGCGATCAGCAGCTGCACGAGCAGCTTCAGCGGCAGATGCGGCGGCAGATGCGTCAGCAGCGGCGCGATCAGCCGTAGCCTTTACATCATCGAGCCCCGTGGTAGCGCAACCAGCGGCCATTGCGACGAACAGTGCAAGTGCGCTTGCTCTGAGTGCGGTCTTTTTCATTTTGGAATATTCCTTTGTTGGATAAAACTGCAGGCGCATTATTTCCCAATACGCTCCGCGCTGCAATGAAAACTCCTGCTTTTATTATCTTTTGTCGGTCGTTAGCGACAAGCAGAGGGGGGGGACAGTCACCTTTTGGCCGGAACACCAAAAGGTGACTGTCACTTCTTGGGTCCAAATTCAAAAGGTGACTGTCCCCTGTCATTTGCTGTTGCACTGATGTTGATACTGTATATAATCCCATATACTGTGAATCCATACAGGAACTGCTCAAATGCGCGAACTGACCCCACGACAAAAAGAAATTCTTGAGATGATTCAGGAGTTTATCGGTGAAACCGGTATGCCTCCGACGCGCGCTGAGATAGCTCGCCAGCTCGGTTTCAAGTCGGCCAATGCGGCTGAAGAGCATCTTCGGGCCCTGCAACGCAAGGGCGTACTTGAGCTGCTGCCGGGCGCATCGCGTGGTATCCAGCTCAAGGACTCGCTGCGTGACCAGATGGGCTTACCGCTCGTCGGTCGTGTTGCGGCGGGCAGCCCGATTCTTGCCGAGGAACACATTGAAGCGCATTACAAGATCGATCCGCAGCTTTTCAGGCCCAAACCGCACTACCTGTTGCGTGTTAGTGGCATGAGCATGAAAAACGCGGGCATTCTTGATGGTGACCTTGTCGCCGTGCATCGCACACCCGAGGTTCGCAGCCGGCAAATCATTGTTGCCCGCCTCGATGACGAAGTAACGGTCAAGCGCTATCGCCAGACTGGCTCAGTGGTGTCACTCCTGCCCGAAAACGATGATTTCGAACCGATCATAGTCGATCTCAAGGAACAGGCGCTGGTCATCGAAGGTGTCGTTGTCGGCGTGATTCGTGACGGCCTGTTGTTGCATTGAGCATTGTCATCGTCGCTCGACAAGATCCTTGCGAACCCGCGCGTCTGGCGCGGGCGTGACCAGGCCGGGCGACGGGCAGGGCTGGCAAGCGGTTACCCGGAACTCGATCGGCACCTGCCAGGGGGTGGTTGGCCCCGTGAATCGCTGACTGAAGTTCTTACTGAGCATTACGGCATCGGCGAACTGCGCCTGCTGATGCCGGCACTGGCGCGCTTAAGCACCGAAACATCAACCCAGGATTTTACCGAGCCCGGCTGGATCGCCTGGGTGGCACCGCCATTTCAACCGTACCCACCCGCACTGCAGCAATGCGGCATTGATTTGTCGCGCATGTTGATTGTGCGCCCCCGGGATGACAGCGAGATTCTCTGGTCGGCCGAGCAGGCCCTGTCATCAGGTACCTGCGCTGCTGTATTGCTGTGGCCTTCGATACTTGACGACCAGGCCAGCCGGCGCCTGCAACTCGCTGCCGAGAAAGGCCGCAGCTGGGCGATTGCGTTTCGTCCGTTGGCCGCACGCCGGCAACCTTCGGCGGCCGCATTACGCCTTGAACTGCATCCTGACGGGCAGGCGACGCGCGTTCACATCCTGAAAAGCCGTGGTGGCCGTCCGGCTGTTATCACCCAGCTTTTATAGATGAAACAACGGGCCTGTAAACCGCCCGCCCTGGCGCGGGCCGCTGCCCCGACTCCCCCTGCCGTACAGCAGGATCTGCCATTTATTGAACAGGCACCCGCTATGGGAGCGAAGCGGCCTGTTTTGCATCGTCAGGTTGCGGATCGATTGTGGTTTTGTGTGTGGTTGCCACAACTGCCATTGGAAGCCAATCGCTCATCGGAAGCCGCGACGGCGATCGTCGAGGAGCAGCACGGCATTCATCGCATCCTGCTGGCGGATGCCGAGGCGAGTGCTGCCGGCGTAATGCCGGGGCAGGCCGCCAATGCCGCACTCGCGTTACTGCCGACACTGCAACTCGAAGAACGCAGCCTGCTAAGGGAACAACAGGCACTTGAAGGGCTTGCCAGCTGGCTGGAGCGCTTCTCCTCGTTCATCTCGATCGCCGACCATGACGTACTGGTGCTCGAAATCGCGGGCAGCGTACGTTTGTTCGGGGGCTTGCAGGAACTCCGGCAAAGAATGTCGAAGGGTTTACGGGAGCTTGGTCTTACGGCCGCACTTGCCATTGCACCGACGCCACTCGCGGCCACCTGGATGGCGCGTGCCGGCCGTCGCGCCTGCATACGTGATGACACGAATCTCGGAGCCGCTCTGCGCAAGCTGCCACTTTTCTGCATGGATTGGCCGGCGGGTTTGTGTGAAGCATTGACTGGCATGGGTGTTACAACAGTCGGTGATTGCCTGCGGTTACCGCGTGAGGGTTTCACACGGCGCTTTGGCGCCGAGTATTTGTTGCAACTGGATCGTGCGCTGGGGCACTTGCCCGACCCACGTAATTCGTGGCGTGCTCCCGAACGGTTTTGTGTCGATTACGAAATGACCGAGGAGCAGACAGATCGTAAGTTGCTGCTCAATATCTGCCGTGAGTTGCTGTTGTCACACGAGCAGTTTCTGCTGGCGCGACAGCTCGGCACACAGCGCGTGTGTTTCAGTTTTTTCCATCTCAAAGGCCCTGCAACCGAATTACGTCTGGGCTGTGCGCGGGCCGAACGTTCCGCCGGGCGCTGGCTCGAGTTACTGGGCATTCGTTTCGAACAGCTGGTGTTGCCTGGACCTGTTATCGCTGTGCGTTTGCGCAGCGGGATGGCGCAACCGCTGCAGGCCGAGTCGGGCGCTTTGAGTTTTCATGGCAAACCCGGCGCAACGGCGCCACGTTTTTCCATTACACAGCTTGCCGAGCGACTGATCGCACGGATCGGCGACCAGTCAGTGCAGGCGGCGTCGATGGTGGCAGAACATCGGCCGGACTACGCCTGGCGTTCGCAAAGCCTGCTGGCCGACTGGTCCGGCACAACTCTGGATACGCCTGAGCAGTCGGCGCAACGTCCGCTCTGGATGTTGCCCGAACCGGCTTTGTTGCCGGCAGATAGCGGTTACCCCGTGCACCAGGGCTGCCGTTTGCGCCTCATTGACGGGCCGGAGCGTCTTGAGACCGGCTGGTGGGACGAAGATGGTATTTCCCGCGACTACTACACGGCGGCGGGTACGGATGGCAGGCGGCTGTGGGTGTTTCGCAATCGCAACCGCACATCATCCTGGTACCTGCACGGCTATTTTGGTTAGCAGCATGGCTGGTCGCTACGCCGAGTTACACGCGCTGAGTAATTTCACCTTTCTGCGCGGCGCTTCCCATCCTGAGGAACTCGTTAAGACAGCTGCAGAACTTGGTTATGAAGCGCTGGCCATTACCGATGAGTGTTCGATGTCGGGCGTTGTGCGTGCCCATACAGCCGCAAAGGAGTGCGGGCTTAAGAAATTGATTATCGGTTCCGAACTGCGCCTGCGCAGCGGACGCAAGCTGGTGGCACTTGCACGCAACAAAGCGGGTTACGCGTCACTGTGCCGCCTGGTCACCAATGCGCGTCGTGCTGCAGAAAAAGGCAGCTATGAACTGGCGCGTCTCGATTTTGAGGAAGGTCTTTCCGGATGTCTTGTGCTGTGGGTTCCCGACCGGCAGCTCACGCTGGACGTTGAAGACCACTGGTTACGCGAGACGTTCCGTGATCGCCTGTGGATTGCTGTCGAACTGCTGGCAGACGGACGACAGCGTGAGCAAATGCAAAGGTTACGCGAAGAGGGACGGCGCCTGAAGCTGCCGCTGGTCGCCAGTGGTGATGTGCATATGCACTGCCGGGCACGGCGCATCGTACAGGATGCCGTGACGGCGATACGTCACGGGACGACCGTCGACAATGCTGGTTTTGCGCTGTACCCGAACGGCGAACGGCATTTGCGTCCCCTTGATGTTCTGCAACGCGTTTACCCGGAAGACCTGCTCGCAGAAACAGTATGCATCGCTGCTAGCATCGACTTTTCACTCGACGAACTGCGTTACGAATACCCGAACGAAGTCGTCCCTGAAGGCGAGACGCCGGCGACTTATCTGCGTCGCCTGACGGAGGAGGGCATGCGGCGCCGCTGGCCCCACGGTATTCCGCAAAAAGTGATACGACTCATTGAGCACGAACTCAAACTGATTGCCGAACTCAGGTATGAGCAGTATTTCCTGACTGTGTATGACATCGTCGCGTATGCACGTTCGCAGGATATTCTTTGCCAGGGACGCGGGTCGGCAGCGAATTCTGCGGTGTGTTTTTGCCTGGGGATAACCGAGGTCGACCCGGCGCGTATGGAAATGCTTGTCGAGCGTTTCATCTCGAAAGAGCGTAACGAACCACCCGACATCGATGTGGATTTCGAGCATGAGCGGCGCGAAGAAGTTATCCAGTATATCTACGCAAAATACGGTCGTGAGCGCGCAGCGCTTGCCGCGACCGTTATCACCTACCGGCCACGAAGCGCGTTGCGCGATATGGGCAAGGTTCTCGGTCTGAGTGATCTGCAGGTCGGTCGACTGTCACGTTCGATGCAATGGTGGGATGGCCAATCTGTCGACGATAGCCGTATTCTCGAAGCTGGCCTGTCGCCCGACAGTCCGGTTATTAAGCGCCTGCTGTATCTTGTGCGCGAACTAATCGGCTTTCCCCGGCACCTGTCGCAGCACGTTGGCGGCTTTGTCATTTCTGATGCGCCACTGTACGAACTGGTTCCGGTTGAAAACGCCACGATGCCGGAGCGTACCGTTATCCAGTGGGAGAAAAACGACCTCGAGGATCTGGGCCTGTTGAAAGTTGATGTCCTGGGGCTGGGTATGCTCACAGCGATACGCAGGAGTTTCGACCTGATTCGGGACTTTGACGGTCGTGAGTACACACTGGCGACGGTGCCGGCCGAAGACCCGCAGGTCTACGACATGATATGCGACGGCGATACGATGGGGGTTTTTCAGATCGAGTCGCGCGCGCAGATGACGATGCTGCCGCGACTACGGCCGCGCTGCTATTACGATCTCGTCATTGAAGTCGCGATTATTCGCCCGGGCCCGATCCAGGGCGACATGGTGCACCCTTACCTGCGCCGGCGTAACGGTGAGGAGGCCGTCGACTACCCGAGCGAGGCAGTGAAAGGCGTGCTGCAGCGAACCCTGGGTGTGCCGATCTTTCAGGAGCAGGTCATGCAACTGGCTATCGTCGCTGCCGGCTTTACCCCGGGCGAAGCAGATCGTTTACGCCGTGCGATGGCTGCCTGGAAGCGCCGTGGGGGGTTGGGCCATTTCGAGGATAAGCTCATCAATGGCATGCGCGAGCGCGGTTATGATGAAACGTTTGCACGGCAGATTTTCCAGCAGATCCTGGGGTTTGGTGAGTATGGTTTCCCCGAATCGCATTCGGCGAGTTTCGCTTTGCTCGTGTACGTTTCATCGTGGCTCAAGTGTCATGAGCCTGCCGCATTTACCTGTGCCTTGTTGAACAGCCAGCCGATGGGGTTTTACTCGGCATCGCAACTCGTTCAGGACGCACAGCGTCACGGTGTTGCCATACAACCGGTCGATATCAATCACAGTGGCTGGGACTGCTCGCTTGAAGCTGATGAGGCAGGAGCAGCAACGCTGCGCCTCGGGCTCAGGATGGTGAAGGGGCTGTCGGAGAATGCCGGACAGCGCATCGTCGTGGAGCGTACCGGCGGCTATACGCAGGTGCAGGCGCTGCTTGAGCGTGCGGGTCTGGACCGGCGCGAGCTTGGCGCACTGGCCTCCTCAGGAGCGCTGCGGCCACTCTCGGGTGACCGGCACCGCGCACGCTGGGCCGTTGCTGGTGCCGAAAAGCCGATGCCGCTGTTTCCGAGCATGGCGCGTTACGAACCGGCGCCGTTGCTGCCGAAGCCAACCGAGGGTCAGAACATTGTCGCGGACTATCGCAGTACCGGACTCACACTCGAGCGCCATCCGATGTGCCTGTTACGGAGACACCTTGATCGTTACTGTTACGCACAGGCGAGGACCTTACCGGTTCTCGGTAACGGCCATGCGGTCAATGTCGCGGGTCTCGTGATTACCAAGCAGCGTCCGGGTACCGCCAGTGGTGTCATTTTTGTAACGCTCGAAGACGAAACGGGACAGATCAACCTGGTGTTGTGGAAACAGATTGCGGAGCAGTATCGTGCTGAGTTACTAAACGCACGCCTGCTCGGTGTCGCCGGCGAGTTGCAGATAGAAGGGCAGGTGATTCACGTGGTTGCGCAGCGCCTGTTCGATCACTCGAACCTGTTGGGGGATTTGAGTGTACGCTCGCGCGACTTTCGCTAGTAGCGATTCAGTCGTCGTCGAGGTTGAAATTGAAGGTACTGTCGAGATCTGCCTCACGCATTTCCCGAATCTCCTCAAGCCGGCGACGGATCTCGCGACGATGGGCAACTTCATCCGGGTCGGTTGCTTCGAGCTTCTTCACCAGGGAATCCACGTCGAATTCGCCTGACAGACCTACGACCGTGTCGCCACCAAAATCGGTGAGAACGTCGTCATCATCGTCGCCGTCTTCGTCGTCTTCGAGGTCTTCCTCATCCAGGTCGTCCAGGTCATCTTTGTCGCCGATCATCACGCCCGCTCCACAGTCATGGGATTTCACAAACAGATCAGAGAATCAGATTATTAATTTCGAAGATTGGGAGCAAAATTGCAAGCACAATTACCATCACAATTGCGCCCATGGCGACGATGAGGAGCGGCTGCAGGATGCCGAGCAGAGCAGCAATCAGACCATCGACCTCTCTTTCCTGCCCGCTCGCAGAACGTGAAAGCATTTCTTCAAGACGGCCGCCGGCTTCGCCACTGGAAACCAGGTGAATCATCATGGGTGGAAACAGCTTGCTCGCCGCGAGTGATTTGCTGATCCCTGCGCCTTCACGAACGCGCACGGTGGCTTCGGTCACAGCGTCGCGCATAGGCAGGTTCTCGATAACCTCAGCCGAAATCTTCAACGCTTCGAGAATCGGAACGCCACTGCCTGCGAGGATGCTCAGCGTGCGCGTAAACCGTGCCGTGTTCACGCCACGAGTCAACCGCCCAATGATTGGCAGACGTAACAGCAGGGCATGGTAATTGCGCCGCGGCCCCTCTTTTTGCAGGATCCACCAGCCCAGCCAGCCAACGGCAGCTGCGCCGGCGATAACCAGCGGCCAGTAGCCAACCAGGAAATCGCTTGTGGCAATGAGTCCGGTTGTCAGGGCAGGCAGTTCGGCTGAGGTGTTTTCAAAAACACCGACAATTTTCGGCACAACGGTCGCGAGCATGAAGCTGATGATGCCGACGGCCATAACGATCAGCGCGATCGGGTAAACGAGGGCGTTGGTAATGCGCTGTCGCAACTCCTGGCGTGCCTCGGTGTAATCGGCCAGTCGCTCAAGTACGACATCGAGGTGCCCGGACTGTTCACCGGCAGCGACGGTCGCCCGGTAGAGCTCCGGAAATGCCTGGGGAAAGTCGCCAAAGCCATCGGCGAGCGAATGGCCTTCCATGACCTTTGCGCGAACACCCAGAAGAATGCTCTTGGTGCGCGGCTGATCGTTTTGTTGCGCGACCGCGAGCAGCGCTTCCTCTAGCGGCAGGCCTGACTGAGACAGGGAGGCAAGCTGTCGTGTTATCAGCGCCAGTTCGGATGAT
>JAHEGH010000053.1:16533-19744 GCA_024639825.1 Gammaproteobacteria bacterium | reverse complement strand
TTGTCGATTGGCAATGTTGTCGGCGTCAGCATGGGAACCTGGTTCCTCGCTACTGCGTTGTCGGAGACGGTGGCGACGCGTCTCGGCAAACTGGCGGCCATCGACACGTCGGCAGCGGGTGAAACTGCAGACGCGACAACGGCGCTGGCCACGTATACCCAGCTGTTCGAATTCCTGATGTGGTTCGGTGTCGGCGCCGGTGTATTCATGATTGTTATTTCGCCTGTCCTGCGTCGCTGGATGGGCGGTATCCACTAGCACTGGAAGGAACTATGAAAAATCTCGCGAAACTTTGTGCGGGCCTCGTGCTTGTCACACTCTTTGCTGCGTGCTCGCAGCAGTCAACCGAAGAACCCGTCGCTGCGGCACCGACCGAAACGGCGGAGGCGTTCGTCGCACGAGCCAATGCGGAACTGAAAGATCTGGGCAGGGAGCTCGGTGCAGCAAGCTGGGTGCGCTCAACGTACATCACGCCGGACACTGCGATTATTGCCTCCGCCGCTGGCGAGAAGTATGCGAAGTGGCATAGTGAAATGGTGCAGCAGGCGCTGGCTTATGACGACGCGGAGCTTGACGCTTCGACGCGGCGCGCACTGAACCTGCTGAAACTCGGTACGTCGGCACCGGCGCCAAATGATGCGACCAAACGTAAGGAGATTTCTGAAATCTCGACGGACATGGAAGGCGCCTACGGTGCTGGCAAGTATTGCAAGGGTGACACCTGCCTGTCCGGACCCGAGCTTGAGCAGCTCATGAAAGACACTCGTGACTACGACGAGTTGCTTGACTACTGGACGGGCTGGCGGCAGATATCCGTGCCTATGCGCAAGCAGTATGCACGCTTCGTTGAGCTCGCCAATGAGGGCGCGAACGAACTGGGTTACGACAATCTCGGCGAGATGTGGCGCTCGAACTTCGACATGACGCCCGCGGAGTTCCAGGCCGAGTCCAGCAAACTCTGGGAGCAGGTCAAGCCTCTGTACGACGAGCTGCACTGCCATGTGCGCGCCACCCTCGGTGATGTCTACGGCGAAGACAAGGTCCCGCAGGCTGGCCCGATCCCGGCACACCTGCTGGGCAACATGTGGGCGCAGGAATGGTCGCAAATCTATGACCTGCTCGAACCGTACCCGGGTGTCGGTGACATCGATGTCGACAGCACGCTGAAGAAAAAGAATTTCTCACCTCAGGAAATGGTGCGTTCCGCCGAGAACTTTTATGTCTCGCTTGGCATGCCGCGCCTGCCCGATACGTTCTGGGAGCGGTCGATGTTCACGAAGCCGGCCGACCGCGAGGTGGTTTGCCACGCCAGCGCCTGGGGTCTCGATGGTGGCAACGACCTGCGCATCAAGATGTGCATCAACCAGACCTACGACGAACTGCGTGTGATTTACCACGAGCTCGGTCATAACTATTACCAGGGTGCGTACAAAGACCAGCCGCCGCTGTTCCAGGACTCTGCCCACGGCGGCTTCCATGAGGCTATTGGCGACACCGTGACCCTGTCGATGACACCGGGCTATCTTGCTGAGGTCGGCCTTGTGAAGGAGGCCGAGGACGATCCACAGGCGGTGATCAATCGCCAGATGCAGATGGCCCTCGACAGCATCGCGTTCCTGCCGTTCGGTAAGCTGATCGATGAGTGGCGCTGGGGCGTGTTCTCGGGTGAGATCACCCCGGACAATTACAACCAGGCCTGGTGGGACCTGCGCACGAAGTACCAGGGCATTGCCCCGGCTGTCGCACGCAGCGAAGCAGACTTTGATCCGGGTGCGAAGTACCACATTCCGGCCAACGTCTCCTACACGCGGTACTTCCTCGCTCGTATCCTGCAGTTCCAGTTCCATCGCTCGCTCTGCCAGACGGCAGGTCATCAGGGCGATCTGCACGCATGCTCTATCTACAACAGCAAGGAAGCGGGCGAGAAGTTCTACGCCATGCTCGAGGCTGGCGCCAGCCAGCCCTGGCAGGACACGCTGGAACTCATGACCGGCACGCGCGAGATGGACGCGACAGCCATCATTGATTACTTCGCGCCGCTCATGGCTTACCTGAAAGAGCAGAACGAAGGCAGATCCTGCGGCTGGTAATGCCTCACCGCCACCCGGACAAGATGCAAACACGATGAAGGCCCTGGTCTACAGGGCCTTCTCTGCACTGCCGGAGATTGAGCAGGTCCCGGACCCCGTGCCGACCGACGACGGTGTGGTGCTGAAAGTCATGGCAAGCGGCATCTGCCGGAGTGACTGGCATGGCTGGCTGGGAAATGACCCGGACATTGAGCTGCCGCACGTTCCCGGCCATGAGTTATCCGGCACCATAGCGGCTGTCGGCAAGGATGTGTCGCGCTGGAAAGCGGGCGATCGGGTCACCGTGCCGTTCGTCGGCGGTTGCGGCAGATGTCCCGAGTGTCACTCGGGCAACCACCAGGTTTGCGATCACCAGTTTCAACCGGGATTCACGCATTGGGGCTCGTTTGCCGAATACGTCGGGATTCACTATGCCGACGTCAACCTGGTCCGCCTGCCTGACGAGATGGACTTCACAACGGCGGCCAGCCTGGGCTGCCGGTTCGCGACATCATTCAGAGCTATCGTGGACCAGGGCCAGGTGTCTGAGGGACAGTGGGTTGCTGTGCATGGCTGTGGCGGCGTGGGCTTGTCCGCGATCATGATTGCACATGCGTTCGGCGCCAACGTCATCGGCGTGGATATCGCCGACAACAAGCTGGCCCTGGCACGACAGCTTGGTGCGACGGCAACCGTTAATGCGGCTTCCGCGACCGATGTGGTGAGTGATATTCGCGAGCTATCCGGCGGCGGCGCGCACGTCTCGGTGGATGCGCTTGGCAGCGCGTCCGTCTGCTTTAACTCGATCGCCAGCCTGAGAAAGCGCGGCAGGCATATTCAGGTCGGCCTGATGGTCGAGGACCATCGCAATGCCAGGGTTCCGATGGACAAAGTCCTGGCCAATGAGCTGGAAATACTGGGCAGCCACGGCATGCAGGCGCACCGCTACGTCGAAATGCTGGAGATGATCACCGCCGGCAGGCTTGCGCCGGAGCGCCTGATAGGAAAGACCGTTTGTCTCGAAGAAGCGATCGCCGAGCTCACATCAATGAATAGCTTCGACACCAATGGCGTCGCAGTAATCACGGAGTTTTAGGCGTATCGACATCGGCGTTGAGCTGCCGCTGGTACTCCGCATCATC
>JAHEGH010000053.1:0-16433 GCA_024639825.1 Gammaproteobacteria bacterium | reverse complement strand
TCTTTCGGCTCCACTATGAGGTAAACCACGGTGGAATCGCCAACATTCAGCACGTCGTGGGCGGCGACTCCGTCACTCGAATAACTGCTTCCGGTCGACAAGTCCACTTCACGTGTGCCACTTGCGTCATTAATTCGCACGCGGCCGCCGGCGACCGCATAGCCGAAGTGCGCCCGATGATAATGCCGCTCGTGGCCAACACCAGGAGGAAACGTGCAGCGCAGTATCCGGTGCTCGAGATCCTCATGCAGCTTTTCGCACACTGGCTCACCCTGCCATCCTGCCTCAAGGGGATCCGGTAGCGCCGCCGACTCGACCGTCGTGGACATGGCGAGAAAAGCCAAAGCCAGTTTTGCTGTTTGAGAACACATTATTGGTTGACTCCGTGCGAGAAGGCCTTGTTCTGTGCCCTTTTTGGGCACGATTGAGTAAACTCCACTGTATAACAAGAACGGGGATTCCTCATGTCTGACCAAAAACAGGCCGCCGCACCCGGCGGCTTTCTCGGCACCGTGGAGCGCGTCGGAAACAAGCTTCCTGATCCGGCCGTACTCTTTATTGCCTTGCTGTTCATCGTCTGGGTGCTGTCGTGGATGTTGTCCTACGTCAGCTTCGACGTCATCGATCCACGCACCAGTGCGCCGCTGGTCATCAACAACCTGCTGGCACCGGGAGCGATTACCGAGTTCCTGTCCGTCATGGTCACGAACTTCTCGCACTTCCATCCCGTCGGTGTTGTTCTGGTTGCCATGCTGGGTATTGGTGTTGCCGAGCACACCGGGTTTATCAACTCGGCGATTCGATCTCTATTGAACGTTACACCGGCGAAACTGCTGACACCGATGGTCATTCTGGTCGGTATCGTTTCGCACTCCGCCGTTGACGCCGGTTACGTCCTGGTTATCCCGCTCGGTGGTGTGATCTTCTACGCGGCGGGCAGGCATCCTCTCGCGGGCATCGCCGCAGCATTTGCCGGTGTCTCCGGTGGCTTCTCGGCCAACTTTGTGCCGAGCTCGCTGGACCCATTGTTACAGGGCCTGACACAAGCCGGCGCCCAGATTCTCGATCCGGCCATCATCGTTAACCCGCTGAACAACTACTTTTTCACCACGGCTTCGTCGCTGCTGATCGTGGGGCTGGGCTGGTACATCACCGACAAGATCGTTGAGCCGCGAATTATGGCAACCGAGGTCGACGGTGATGCCGAAGACCTCCCCGAAATGCATGACCTGCAGGATAATGAGCGCAAGGGCCTTCGTTGGGCGCTGGTTTCGATGGTTATCGGCATCATCATCCTGATCGTAACGGCGTTACCCGAGGGTTCCGCGTGGCGCACGGCCGACGGCGACCTGACTGCGTTCAGCGCGCCGATGATGCGGTCGATCGTGTCGCTGATCTTCCTGCTGTTCCTGGTGCCCGGTATCGTCTATGGCATCGTGGCCGGCACGATGAAGAGCTCCAAGGACATGATCGAAGGCATGACGCACTCCATGCACGGCATGGCGTACTACCTCGTTATCATGTTCTTCATCGCACAATTCGTTTACGCCTTCGGCCAATCGAACCTCGGTGTATTGCTCGCGCTCAAAGGCGCAGGCTTCCTGAAGGCGATGAACGCCTCCGCCTCCGTGACCATCGTCGGCATCGTCCTGCTAACAGCCTTCGTCAATATCTTTGTTGGTTCCGCAAGCGGTAAATGGGGTTTGCTCGCGCCGATCTTCGTACCCATGCTCATGTCGCTCGGCATATCGCCAGACCTGACACAGGCGGCGTACCGCGTCGGTGACTCGAGCACGAACATCATTACACCGCTGATGCCATATTTCCCGCTGGTGGTTGTTTATTGCCAGCGCTACGTGAAGAACACCGGAATCGGCACGCTCACGGCGATGATGCTCCCGTATTCCATGTGGTTCCTGCTGACATGGACGATCTTCCTGCTGATCTACTTTGCGATTGGCCTGCCGCTGGGCATCGGCGCAAGCTACACCTATCCGGCAAGCTAGGAAAAGCACATGCATGACTTCGAGAAACTTGGCGCGTTTTACCTCGGCAAACGCTATGACATGGAAGCCGACACGCTCACGGATGAGCCGGTCCTGTATGACTCCAAGGACCTGACAACGCACGCCGCCATTATCGGCATGACGGGATCTGGCAAGACCGGGCTCGGCATCGGCATTCTCGAAGAGGCGGCGCTCGATCACATACCGGTAATCGCCATCGATCCGAAGGGTGACATGGGCAACCTGTTGCTGACGTTTCCGGAGCTCAAGCCGGAGAACTTCCGACCCTGGATCAATGAACGCACGGCGCTGGACAAGGGCCAGACACCGGACGAGTTCGCCGCCGCTCAGGCGGCCCTATGGAAAAAGGGGCTCGGCGACTGGGGCCAGACGGGCGAGCGCATCGCGCAGCTGCGGAAGAACGCCGATCTTGCGATCTACACCCCCGGCAGCAACTCCGGGTTGCCGGTATCGGTGCTGCACTCTTTCGACGCCCCTGACCAGAGCCTCATTGACGATATCGACCTGTACCGGGATCGCATACAGGCGACGGCGACGGGCATTCTCACGCTGCTCAACATGGACGCCGATCCGGTTTCGAGCCGCGAGCACATTCTTATCTCTCGCCTGCTCGATAACGCGTGGAGAGAAGGGCGCAGCCTCGACGTGCCGGGACTGATTGGCGAGATCCAGAACCCGCCGATCACGAAAGTCGGCGTGATGAATCTCGATTCATTTTTCCCGGCGAAGGACCGTTTCTCCCTGGCCATGGCGCTGAACAACCTGCTGGCCGCGCCGGGCTTTGAGGCCTGGATGACCGGCACGCCGCTTAATGCAAAAAGCCTCCTGTACACCGACGAGGGCAAACCGCGCATCTCGGTGATGGCGATTTCACACCTCGATGACGCACAGCGCATGTTCTTCGTGTCAATGCTGCTCAACGAACTCATTGGCTGGATGCGGGCACAGCCAGGCACCTCCAGCCTGCGCGCTATTCTCTACATGGATGAGATCTTCGGCTACATGCCGCCGGTCGCAAATCCGCCGTCCAAGAAACTGTTCCTTACTTTGCTGAAGCAGGCCCGCGCCTACGGCCTCGGCCTGGTACTTGCGACGCAGAACCCGGTCGACCTCGACTACAAGGGCCTTTCCAACACGGGCACCTGGTTTATTGGCCGGCTGCAGACCGAGCGCGACAAAGCCCGGGTCATGGAGGGCCTCGAGGGAGCAACAGCCGGCAACTTCGACAAGCAGGCTATGGAGCGGACGATCGCCGGACTCGGGAAGCGCCGCTTCCTCCTGCACAACGTGCATGAGGACGAACCGGTTGTATTTGGAACACGCTGGGTACTGTCATACCTCGCCGGCCCGCTGACGCGCGATCACATTCGCCTGCTCATGAAGGCGGCCAAAAGCAAGATCGCCGCGGTCGCAAAAGCGGCGTCGAAACCCATGCGTAAGGCTCAGGACACGGCGCCCGCACTGCCGCCTTCCATTGACCAGTTCTACGTACGGGGAAGCGGCGAGGAAATCGTGTACTACCCGCGAATCCTGGCCGGCGGCGACATCGTCTTCACCAGCGCTCGTTACAACATTGAGGACGAGCGCGAGTTGTTGCACACCGTCGAATTTGAGGACGGCCCCGTGGGCGTTGACTGGGATAACGCCGAGCCACTGGACATCTCGATTTCAGACCTGGGCGAATACGGCGAAGCCGACGCAAGCTATGCTGAGTGCCCGGCAGCGGCTGACAATGCGAAGGCGTATGCGGCCTGGGGTAAAGACTATAAGCGCTGGTTACGTCAAAACGAGAGCATCACGCTGTTTCGCAGCAAGCGCTTCAAGCTGACATCAACGGCATCCGAAACCGAAGGCGATTTCCGCGCGCGGCTGCAGGACTCGGCCAGTGAGAACCGCGATGCGGCCATCGCGAAGATTCGCAAGCGCTACGCGACCAAGACCACGACGCTGGAAAACCGCATGATGCGAGCGGAGCAGGCAATCGCCGTGCAGGAAGAGCAGTCGACGAAAAAGAAACTCGACACCGCCATTTCATTTGGTACCGCCATTCTTGGTGCCGTGCTCGGACGCAAAAAGCTCTCTACCAGCACCGCGACCAAGATGGGTTCGGCCGTGAGGACGGCAAGCAGCGCTCGCAAGGAGGCCGCCGACGTCGATCGTGCGCGGCAAACGGCGGAGAAGGTGAAGGCCGACATGGCGAAGCTAAACAAGCAACTCGAAAAAGAGATTGCTGATTTGGATACGTCTTTCGATGCGCAGGCCGAAGAGCTCGACGAAGTCGTCGTGCGCGCCAAGAGCACCGATATCAACGTCGCGATTACCGGACTGGTGTGGTTGCCTTACACGAAAGGCGATAAGGGGCGGCTTCGCCCGGCCTGGTAGGCCCGGCGCTTCGTCAGCCGCCTACGCAGGTGCCGGCGTAGGCCTTGGTGACACCGGCGTTTTTGAGCTGGCAACTATTATCGTAGGTAACGCCGTCCATACCGCAGACCGGTGAATACGTGTCGGGGCAGTTTTTACCCAGGCTTTCACACACACCGGCGTATTCAACTCGAACGCCCCGACGCTCAGCATGACAGGCATTGCTGTACGTCATGCCATCTGAACCGCAAACCGGCACAAACAAGATCGGGCAGGCGCGCACATTACACGCGCCCTCTGTTAGGTTTGCCACCTCGGCCGCGTCCGCATGGCAGGCATTCTCGTAGGTAACGCCGTCATCTCCACACACAGGGGCGTAAACCTTCGGGCAATTCTCGAAGTCACAGTTACCCTTGCGTTGTACCGGCACCCGATCAACGGCCGCTTCACACCGATTGATAAAGGTGCGGCCGTTCATGCCGCAGACCGGCTCGTAGACACTCGGACAGCCGTTCGGGGTACACGCGCCGAGACCGGCAACCTCAATATTCGATTTTGCTGCAAAACATTCGTTAATGTAGGTGTTGCCATCCACGCCACAGATGGGATCGAATGTCTCGGGGCAGCCAGGCTCTTCTTCGCTTTCGCAGCGGCCCTTGGTCGCTGCTTCGGTCCCTGCAGCACGCGCCACACAATCATTGCTATACGTCTGGCCATCCGCACCGCATACCGGGTCGTACTGCTGCGTGCACGCCGTCTCGTCGGACTGGGCGAGGACCATGGGCGTCGCGTCAGCGGGAAAGATCGATTGCAGATCGACGTCGCCGGCCAGCGCCGGCATGGACAGGGCGAGCAGGACGGTAAGTAAAAGGTTTCGACCGAGTTGCTGTGTATTCATGTTTCCTTAGAGGGCGTAAGCCGGGCGGGGTTCAACGTGCTGAGCCCCAATAGTTGTAGCTCAGCGCTTTGATTCCGGGGATGTAGTCGCGATTATCGTCTTCAATGCGGAAGCCGCCGTCCCGCAGCAGGGCCGGAATGTTCCTGTTCATGTTGCAGCCACCCGCGAACAAACGCCAGCCCGAATTCATTCGATCCTGCCACTTGAGCACGGCCGCATCCGGCGCCCGGCCGTGCTCGCAGAAGAACAGACGTCCATTCGGCTTGAGCACACGACGCATCCCCTGCAAAGCAGCGACCGCGTCCGGAATCGTGCACAGCGTGTAGGTGACGAGCACGGAATCGACAGAATTGTCGTCCAGCGGAATCGCTTCGCCCGGCAAGTCGATCAGCTCCACATCCATACCGGACGCCGCAATATTGTCGGCGGCCGATCGCCGCATGCCGGCCGAGGGCTCCAGACCGAAGATTTTCCTGACCTTGTCACGATCGTAGTGAGGCAGATTCAGGCCGCCACCGAAACCGATTTCGAGCACGTCACCATAGGCGTGCGGTACGACCTTCTCGCGCTGCTTGCGTGTCGGCTTGCTTCCACATGCGATGTTTATCAGGTGGGGCAGCACGCGGTTCTCGTAGAAGTTCACTTGACCAGCTCGCTAACCCTGACGAGCTCGAAACCCTGCTCGGCAAGACGCGGCAGCTCACGCTCAAGCAGTTCCAGTGTCGCCGGGTAGGGATGACCGATGGCAACGGCCTGTCCGCGCTGTTTCGCCAGCACCTTCATACGTTCAAATTCCCGTGCAACGGTTTCAGGCGAACGATCAGGATCGAGAAAGACATCGCGCTTGGTCGCATCGACACCCGTCTCGTGGGCGATTTGCAGGGCGACACTTTCATGGTGCGTATAGCTGTCTATGAAGAACAGGTGCTCGTGGTCAACGATTTCTTCCATGAGCCACTGCATATGACCCGGGTGCCGGGTCATAAGCGAGCCGCGATGACTGTTGATTCCGGCTGCATGCGGCACCGATTGCAGCGCTTCATTGAACACACTGATCAGGCGCTCACGACTCATGTCGATACCGATCTCTGAAGGTTCGATCCGACCTTCATCCGAATAGGCCTGCAGCGGCAGGTGCAGCAAGATTTCCTTACCATTACCGTAGGCCTGCTCAGCAAGCACACGTGCGCGCGGCGCGCCCGGCAGAAATGAAAATGTGACAGCACCCGGAAGCTCGATGGCACGCTTGCCGTTGGCCAGGTGGTAGCCGAGATCGTCGATAATTATCGCGACGCGCGGCGTGTCCGCCAGTGCTGCGCCGGAAAAACATAACAGTAGCGCTGCTAGCAGGCCGAACCGGTTCACTTCGCGTTGCTGTGCATTACCGGGCGCGTCTGGAGATGCCCGATAGCCTCGGCCAGCTGCATATCCGATTCGCGATCCAGCAAACCAGACAGGCTCAGGTCCGGAAAGCCTGGCGTATCGCTGACAAACACATCAGGTGTAATGCCAACCTCGTGAATGGAGTCGCCCGACGGCGTGTAGTAACGCGAGGTCGTCAGCTTGATGGCTCTGCCCTTGGACAGCGGAACCACGGTCTGAACGAGCCCCTTGCCAAAGGTTGCGGTACCTACGATGAGTGCACGATTGTGGTCCTGCAGGGCGCCGGCGACAATCTCGGACGCCGATGCCGATCCTTTGTTGACGATGACGACCATGGCCGCACCATCAAGAATATCGCCGCGATGGGCCGACCGGGTGAAGCGCGAGTCAACCGACCGGCCGTCTGCTGTGACTATGATGCCGAAATCGAGGAACAGGTCCGACACCTCAACGGCTGCATCAAGAACGCCACCGGGATTATTACGCAGATCCAGCACCAGGCCCTGCAACATGCCGTCGTTGGCATCCTGCAGTTCGTCGACGGCGCGGCTGAGCTCACGCGCCGTGTTCTCACTGAACTGGCTCACGCGCACATAACCGAACGACGGCGCCAAAAACTCTTTGTGCACACTCGCCATGCGAATGATCTGGCGGCGCATTTCGTGTGCAATAACTTCGTTGTCGCGCAACACGCTGAGTTTGACGGTCGAGCCGGCATGGCCTCGCAGGTGGCCGATGGTCTCCTGCAGATTGTTCGGTTCAACAGCAATGCCATCTACGGCGATGATCTGGTCGCCGCTGCGAACGCCCGAGCGCGCGGCAGGTGAGCCGGCGATGGGGGTCACGACCATGACATTGCCATCGACTTCGTCCACCTCAATGCCAATGCCCGTGTAGCTGCCGGTGGTGCTGATGCGGATGTCGCGGTACTCCCCGGCATCGAGATACTGGGAGTGGGCATCGAGGTCACTGACCATGCCCCGAATGGCGCTTTCAAGAAGCTCGGCGTCGTCGATGGGTTCAACGTAGTCACGTTTGACGCGCTCGAGCACCTCGGCAAACAAGCGCGCTTGTTCCCAGGCCAGCTCTTCCTTGTCGGGTGCCCGGCCGTTACCGATCAGGCCGCCACCAACAGACAGGCTAAAGCCCATGACCAGACCAATCACAACAACCAAAACTGCACGAACTTTCAATGACATACGCGCTTCCGAGTTTCGATCATCGACCTTAGCACAGCAACGGGCAATAATGTGCCCACGCGGTCAATAACAATGAGGCGCATTATGTCGAGCGGAACCTGTCGATGACAATCTTCGAATACCTGATGGTCATCGTGTCGATTATTCTCGGTCTGGGCATCACCCAGCTGCTTCGCGGGTTCAGCAAGGTGGCGCGCTCCGGTTCGCGGTCCGCCGTGGTGATCCTTTTCGGTATCTACGTGTTCGTTTTTCATATTCAGGCCTGGTGGGCCCTCTGGGACCTGCGCGTCTTTGAGCACTGGAATCTCGGATATTTTGCTTTCCTCGTATCGATACCGTGCCTGTTGTTTGCGTGTTCCGAGCTGCTATTTCCCATGGCGACCACCTCAGAAACCGACTGGAAGGCTCACTATCAATCTGTCCGTGTGTGGTTCCTGGGTGCGCTCGCGACGCTCAGCACGATTGCGATGCTGGAAACCTGGGTTTTTCTGGATGTGCCACTGACACATTCGTACCGGCTGGTACAGGTCGGAATCACGCTTCTGGTTGTCGCGGGGATGTTCGTGCGGGATCAGCGCATTCATTTATGGCTTGTCAGCTCGGTCCTTGTCGTTTTTACCATTGGCCAGGTCACGTACCGGCTACTGCCCGGCCTGCTCTAGCTCCCCGGCTTCTTCGTGACCCAGCGCCTCGGGTTCTCGGGCTTCGTGCCGCGCCGCAGTTCGAAGTACAGGCCGGCTTGAGCCTGCCCACCGCTATCCCCGACCGTGGCAATAACATCCCCGGGCGCCACCCAGTCGCCCGTGTTCTTGAGAATGGTCTCGTTGTAACCATAGAGCGTCATATAGCCTTCGCCGTGATCCACGATGACGAGCAGGCCCATGCCCGCCAGCCAATCGGCGAACGCGACCCTTCCATGGTAGACGGCTCGCACCTCGCGTCCCCGCGGAGCACCCAGAACGACACCGTTCCATTTGATGCTGTCGCCAACACGCGGTTGGCCGAAGTCGTGCAGCAGAGGCCCGGCTACCGGCCAGGTTAGCTTGCCTTTGTGTTCGCTAAAGGGCTGCTCGGAGGTAATCGGGTAGTCAGACAGGATGCTGGTCAGTTCGGCAATAAGGCGCGTCAGGTCTTTTTCCTGTGCCGCGAGACGACCAACTTCCTCACCTTCGTCGGCAATCCTTTTGCGAAGGGACGCGAGCAACGTCTTGCGACTTTCCTGCGAGTCATGCAAACGGCCGAGTTCGTCATAGCGGGCGCGGGCGAGCGTCGCCAGCCGCGCCTCCTCTGCTGCGATCTGTGCGCGTAGCTCGTCCAGCTTGCGGATCTGTTGTACGACGGCCTCAATATTCTCGGCACGATAATCGTTGAGATAACGGTAGTAGGCCATGAGCCGGCCCAGTGTCGCCGGGTCACGCTGGTTAAGCAGCAGCTTGATCTTCTCCTGGCTGCCGCTCATATACGCCGCACGAACCTGTGCGGCGAGCGCCTCAGACTCCTGGTCCAGATGTGCCTCGCGGTCCGCCAGCTCCTGGTCCAGTTTCTGCTTTTTGCCAGCCGTGTATTTCTGATCACGCTCAATGTCGGCGATACGCATGCGCTGCTCGGAAATTGCGATATCGAGCTCCTGCAGCTCGCCGGTCAGGCGATCCCGCTCCTCGGCAGCGGCGTCCATGCTCTGTTTGAGCTGGGAAATGCGCTCGCGGACCTCTTCGAGCTCCTGCTCCTTCACCTTGGTGAGCTCGCCATCGGAATCCTGCGCCGGGGCGGTGGCCACGAGGCCAAGCAGCAGAAGGGTTGTGAGAGTTCTGGGCAGCATGGGCGCCGAGTGTAGCGTTTCGAGGCTATTCACTCTCCCACAAACGGGTATAATCCCGCCCTTTGGCATCTTCGAGGCGCACACTCCGCGCCGAAACTATTGATTCATGGACAAAATTCTCGAATTCACGGGCAACCACACGTTGCTGGTGCTGGCGTTAGTCGTTAGCTTTTTGGTGGCGATCTTCTCCGAGTTGCGCCGCAAGGCGAGCGGGACGATTAACATTGAGGCCGTCGAGGCCGTCAAGCTGATCAATAATGGTGCTGTTGTGATCGATCTGCGCAGCCCAGACGCTTACGGTCGTGGCCACATCGTGTCGGCGCGCAGCGTTCCACATGACGAGCTGGAGGCCAAAACCTCGTCGCTCTCGCAGGAGAAAACTACGCCGATCGTTGCCGTCTGCGACAATGGCATCTCGTCCACGCGCTCGGTCAACCTGCTGCGCAAGCAGGGCTTCGAGAGCGTGTATGGCCTGAAGGGTGGCATGAATGGCTGGACACAGGCCGGCCTCCCGGTTGTAACGGGCAAGAAGACGAAGAGCAAGTCGGGCAAAGGCAAGAAGCGGGGTTAGGCGCCGCTTGTATTTATTAAATTATAGAGAACAGGAACCAACATGGCAGAGCAGGAACAGGCCGCTGAGAAAACACTGGCCATCAGCAAGATTTACGTAAAGGATTTTTCGTTCGAGTCCCCGCAAACGCCGGCGGTGTTCAAGCGCTCGGATTGGAAACCGCAAACCAACCTCAACCTGCGTAGCTCGCATACGGTCGTTGAGAACAACGTGCACGAAATCGTACTGACGATCACGGTCGAAGCCAAGGACGATGACAAGACGATGTTCCTCGTCGAGCTTCAGCAGGCCGGCCTCTTCGAAATCTCAGGTTACGAAGGCGAAGAATTGTCGGCGATCGCTGGCAGCTTCTGCCCGAACATCCTGTTCCCATATGCGCGCGAGGCGATTGCCACGACGATTCAGAAAGGCGGTTTTCCGGAGTTCGTTCTGCAACCGATCAACTTCGATGCTCTGTATATGCAGTCGAAGCAACAGGCTGCTACGGCACAGGCCGAGGCAGAGGCCACGCAAGCGGAGACGCACTAATCAGCACCTCTGCACCGAAAACCATAGCGGTCATCGGCGCCGGTTCCTGGGGGACCGCGTTGGCGCTGCAGTTTGCGCGCGTCGGCTGCGACGTGCGGCTCGGCGGTGTGGTTGAACTCGACCTGCTTGAGGCGATGGTCGACGACCGCGAGAACAAGCGTTACCTGCCTGACGTGCCTTTCCCGGATAACCTGACAGCCTATCCGGACATCGAGGCATGCCTTAAAGGCGCACGAGATGTACTCGTCGTCGTTCCCAGTCACGGATTGCGGGACACACTGACCACGATCAAGCCGCTGCTGGGGCCGGACTCTCGGGTTTGCTGGGCGACGAAAGGCTTCGAGCTCAGCACTGGCAAGCTGCCTCACCAGGTCGCTGCCGAGGTTCTGGGTCCCGACTTCCCGGTTGCCGTACTGTCCGGACCGACGTTTGCCAAGGAGGTCGGCGCAGGGCTACCGACCGCCATGACAATCGCGTCGAATGATGATGACTTCGCTCGTACGCTGGCCGTGGCCATCTCCAGCAACAACTTCAGGGCCTATACCTCCGACGACATTATCGGCGTTGAGGTGGGCGGTGCGGTCAAGAACGCGCTGGCCATTGGCGCAGGTATGTCTGACGGTCTCGGCTTCGGCGCCAATACGCGTATCGCACTCATCAACCGCGGGCTCGTGGAGTTGATGCGCCTCGGCGTCGCGCTGGGCGCAAAGAAAGAGACCTTTATGGGGCTCGCGGGCATGGGCGATCTCGTCCTGACCTGCACGGACAACCTGTCGCGTAACCGCCGCATGGGACTCGCGCTCGCCGCCGGCAAGAGTGTTGAAGAGGCGCAGGAAGAAATACAGCAGGTTGTTGAGGGCGTGAAGGCCGCCAAAGCCGTACATGATGTCGCCGAGCGGCTTGGCATCGAAATGCCTATCGTCAACCAGGTTTACCGCATTCTTTACGAAGGCGTGGCGCCGCGCGAGGCGGTCGAAGCGCTGATGAGGCGCGAGCTCAAACCGGAGTCAGAACAACAATAATAAGAAGGGGGCCGGCACCTGTGTGGCAGCGACCTCGCCCCGATACCGACGTAATTCAATAAGGGTGTAAATGAGCAAGAACTCCATATTCCAGCGCTGGTTCCTGCCCGGATTTCTCTTTCAGTCGGTGATCATTGGCGGTGGCTATGCAACCGGGCGCGAGCTCGTAGAGTTTTTCCTTTCCGCTGGTCCGCTGGGTGGCCTGGTCAGCATCCTCATCGTCACTATCGTCTTTAGTGTCTGCATGGCTATTGGCTTCGAGCTGTCGCGCCTGACACGAGCGTACGACTACCGCACGTTCTGCAAGCAACTGCTCGGTCGCGCATGGTTCATCTATGAAATTCTGATGGTTGCGCTGGTGCTGTTGATCCTGGCTGTGTTGGGCGCCGCCTCGGGTGAGCTTGTCAGCACGCACTTCGGTGTAACGCCTGTTGTCGGCACGGTTACCCTGATGGCACTCATCGGGTTGCTGGTGTTCTGGGGTACGTCGGTTATAGAAAAGGCGCTCGCTGGGTGGTCGTTTCTGCTGTACGCCGTTTACGCTGTGCTGATCTTCGCTTACCTGTCGAAGTTCGGTCATAAGCTTCCGGCGATTCTGGCGGCTGACGACATGAGCGGGCCATGGGTGCTCAGCACGATTCGCTATACCGGCTATTCGCTGACGGCGATCACCATGATCCTGTTCTGTGTCCGGCACATGGAAAGTCGGCGCGATGCATTTATCGCTGGCGCACTCTCGGGCCCTATCGGCATGATCCCGGCAATATTGTTCCTGCTCGGCATGAGCGCCAGTTATCCGGAAATACTGGAGGTGCCCGTTCCTGCTGACTACATGATGCAGCAGCTGGATCTCGGCTGGATGACGCTGCTTTTCTATACCGTCGTGTTCGGCACCTTTGTCGAGACCGGTACGGCGCTTATTCATTCGATTAACGAGCGCATCGACCACGCGTTTCTCGAAAAATCGCAGCAGATGCCGCGTTGGCTGCGCCCGACGGTTGCCTTCTTTACGCTATTCGTTGCCGTGGTGCTGGCCGACCGCTTCGGGATTATCAACCTGATCGCGAAGGGTTACGGCTCACTGACGTGGGCCTTCCTGCTGGTTATTTTCCTGCCGTTGATAACCGTCGGGGTCTGGCGGATCTCGCAGGCGCGCGACACTGCATAGCGCTTCTGTCATGGTGTACTAAACTCATAAGAAAACCAAAAAAGAGGAGCGCTCAAAATGGACCGACGCAAATTCTGCAAGACCACCCTGGCCGCCAGTGTTGCGGCCAGCTTTCCCGTACTCACCGCGTGCGGCGATAAAGTACCGGTCGCCACTGAAGCAAACACCAGCATCAAGGGTATCTCCCTTGACGGCGCCGAGATAGAGCTCGAAAGGGCCGCGATCAAAGAACTGGGCGATGCGCTGACCGGACCTGTCATGTTGTCCGGGCATCCGGATTACGATGGGGCCCGACGCATCTGGAACGGCATGCACGACAAGCGACCGGCGCTCATCGCGCGCTGCCTCTCGAATGAGGACGTCGCACACGCTGTCACTTTTGCTAAAGAACGCAGCCTGCTGACCGCGGTTCGTGGTGGCGGCCACAGCTGGCCTGGCAAGTCGATATGCGACGACGGCCTCATGATCGATTTGTCACAGATGGCCAACGTTGAGGTCGACACCGACATGAAACGTGCGTTTGCTGGTGGTGGCGCGCTGCTCGGAAACCTCGACAACGCAACACTTCCCCACGGCCTCGTCACAACCGCTGGCGTTGTGTCACATACGGGCGTCGGCGGCTTCACGCTGGGTGGCGGCTTTGGCCGGCTAAACCGCAAGTACGGGCTGACGATCGATAACCTGCTTGCTGCCGAAATGATTACAGCGGATGGGCAGATTCGCAGGGTCAGTGCCGATGAGAACCCGGATCTCTTCTGGGCCATTCGTGGCGGCGGCGGAAACTTTGGTGTCGTAACGCAATTCGACTACCAGCTGCATCCGTTCGATCGCAACGTGCTGTCGGGCACTATCGTTTGGCCTATCAGTGCAGCCAGAGATGTGCTCGAGTTTTACGCCGAGTGGTCGGCCCGCCTGTCCGATGAACTCTACGCCGGGCCTATGCTTGCGACCACACCGGACGGTGACCGCGTCATTATTATGGAGGTGGTCTATAACGGTGACCCGGTCGCGGGTGAAAAAGAGCTGGCACCGATGCGCAACATAGGCACGCCGATCGTCGATGACGTCGCCATGAAGAACTACACGGTTATGCAAACATCCGAGGATGTGGCGTTTGGGCATGGTATCCGTTCGTATGCGAAGAACGGCATGGTCAGAGAGTGGTCGCAAGCCCTCGTCGATGCCTTGATTGACGCTGACGATCCACGAGTATTTATCGCCAACCATGTTATGGGCGGCGCCGTAAAGAGAGTCGGCGAGCTCGATACCGCTTTCCCGCATCGCAATGCGGAAATTATGTTGGTCGTCGTCTCGGGCTGGATGGACCCGCAGCAAGATGCGGACATGATTGCCGCCACGCGTGCATACCACAAGGCGATCGAACCGTTACTCGGTGGCTACTACAGCAACATCGACTTCGACCAGAGCGAGAGCGTTGGCAACTACGGACCAGCCTACGAGCGGCTGTCGAGCATCAAGGGTGAGTACGATCCGGATAACCTGTTCCGCCTCAACAGCAATATTGCGCCGGCCTAGCTGCCTCCCGGAAAGCCCAGCTGACGCCACGCCTCGTAGACGACAACCGCAGCCGAATTCGAAAGATTGAGGCTGCGGTTGCCTTCCTGCATCGGCAGCCGTAGCCGCTGCTCCGGCGGCAACACGTCGAGAATGTCCGTCGGCAGACCGCGCGTTTCCGGGCCGAACAGGAGCGCGTCGCCTCGCCGGAAAGTCGCGTGGTCATAGCGCGTCGAGTTGCGCGTGGACAACGCGAAAACCCGGGGGCGCTGCAGGGATTCAAGGCAGGCATCCAGCGACGCATGCGTGCGTACGCTCACGAACTCCCGGTAATCGAGGCCCGCTCGTCGCAGGCGCTTTTCATCGAGGTCAAATCCAAGCGGCTCCACCAGGTGCAGGTCTGTACCTGTATTCGCACACAGGCGAATGATGTTGCCCGTGTTCGGCGGAATTTCGGGTTCGTAAAGAATGATGGAAAACACTCGCCTACCTCCTTGAGGTAGAATGCCGCCGCGATGGCCAACAATCCACTACATACCGAATTCTGCGGCCTGTCGATGGCCTCGCCGATCGTGCTGTTGTCGGGTTGCGTCGGTTTTGGCGAGGAGTACACGCGCGTCGAAGGCTTCTCCAACGCCGATGTTGGTGCCGTCTGTCTGAAAGGCACAACCGGCGATGCGCGCCTTGGTAACGCCCCGCACCGGGTGTACGAGACCCCCGACGGCATGCTTAACGCTATCGGCCTGCAGAACCCCGGGGTCGACAAGGTTGTCGATGCCATCCTGCCCGGCCTCGATTTTTCGGAAACCCGATTTATCGCGAACGTGTCCGGCTCGACGGTCGAAGAATACGAACGGGTCACGGAGCGCTTCGACGATTCCGATATCGACGCCATCGAAATCAACATCTCCTGCCCGAACGTCAAGGAAGGCGGCGTGGCATTCGGCAACGACCCTGAGATGTCTGCTCGCGTGGTTGCCGCCTGTCGCAAGAAGACCAGCAAACCATTGATCACCAAACTGTCGCCAAACCAGACAGATATTCAGACCAACGCCCGACTTTGCATCGAAGCGGGTACAGATGGTTTTGCTGTCATCAACACCCTCATGGGCATGGCGATCGATGCCACGACGCGCAAGCCGGTCATCGGCAATTTCCAGGGTGGCCTGTCCGGCCCGGCCATCAAACCGATCGCGCTGCTAAAGGTGCACCAGGTGTACCAGGTTGCGAAAAACCACAACGTGCCGATCATCGGGCAGGGCGGTATCACGACACCCGATGATGCAATTGAGTTCATGATTGCGGGTGCTTCCGCGGTTGGCGTGGGTACGGCGCTGTTCTACGACCCGCTCGTGTGCAAGAAGATTAACAAGGGTCTCGCAGACTACGTAATGTCGAATCAGTTTTCGTCGGTCAGCGACCTGGTTGGATCGCTGGAGACATAAAGCGGCTGCAAGGGTCGAGGTCTTCGTCGGCAAGAACGTCAATACAGAGTTTCAATCGAGCTGCAGCGCCTTCATCTTTCGCGCCAGCGTATTGCGGCCCCAGCCGAGCAACTTTGCAGCCTCCTGGCGATGACCGTTGGTCTTTGCCATCGCGATTTCGATCAGGGTCTTTTCGAACTCAGGCAGCGCCTTGTCGAGTAATGGCTGCTCACCCGTTGATATCTGCCCCTCGGCCCACGCGGCCAGAACGCGGGTCCATTCCTTCGCCCCGCGTTTTTCTGATTCGGTGCCGCCGAGATCGCTGGGTATGTCTTCCGACGAGATCACGCTGCCCGGCGCGGTTACCGTCAGCCGACGTGCCGCGTTAACCAGCTGTCGGACATTCCCGGGCCAGCTGAATGCCTGCAGCGTTTCGATCGCGTCGGCATCCAGGCTCTTCGGCGGTGCGCCCAGCTCCTGACCGGCTTCGGCCAGGTAGTGCTGCAGCAGTAACGGGA
>JAHEGH010000125.1 GCA_024639825.1 Gammaproteobacteria bacterium | reverse complement strand
TCGTTCAAAACCACGCTACAATCCGGTAGCAAAAGCCACACAAAGCGCCCGTAGCTCAGCTGGATAGAGTACTGCCCTCCGAAGGCAGGGGTCACAGGTTCGAATCCTGTCGGGCGCGCCAGTAAATGAAAATGGGCCCCTTGTGGGCCCGTTTTTGTTTACCGGTGTGTCGCATCAGGATCGAGCCGCGTTCGACAAAACGCGCTAGCGTTTTGGACGGCGGAGGCGCCCCGCAGGGGTGAGGGAGCGAAGCGACCGAATCAATCCTGTCGGGCGCGCCATATTCCTAGTTTCGCTTGTTTTCGATCTGTTCATGCACGGCGCCTGCCAAGTGCTTGTCGATCAGGCGGAGTCCAGCGCGAAAGTCGGAAACAAACGCGTCACCTTGAGTCTTCGCGGCCTCATAGGCGAGCGTAATATCGGCTGGGCGATTCTCGAGTAAAACCTGAAACATCTGTTCAGCCTGGCTTTGGTCTTTCCGGGATTTTGCAGCGAATGCCGCCGGTCTCTTCTGGCTGATCACACATTTGTGAATCGCGAAACGACCAGGCGCTGGCACGTTGACCATAATGCCGTGCTCGTAGAGTAGAATGGCGGGCTGCAGATCGTCCAACAAATAGTCAAGATGCCGTAAAGGCGATGCATAGGTTCCAAGTTCCGTCAGATGCACAGGCCGGGCAGTTTCACGTCCTTTCATCGGCGCGAGAACGTCGACGATAAAATCTCTGCCTCTGATCTTGAAAGAGGTCGATGGCTGTTTGCGGTTCAACGCCGGCACTTCGAAGAACCCCATGCCGCTGTCCAGGATTGTTTGTCTCAGGTTAATCGGAGATCGAGGTCTTGGTAGTGCCAGCTCGTAGTGGTTGTCAGCGGCGAGGTCGATATCTTGTGTTCCGGCATCGCTAGCCCAGGCGACGCTAAGCATGTTTGCATAGGATCTGAAGGCCAGGGTCCCTATAAGGGCGGCTCCGATAAGGAATACTCCGTTTCGTTCGAGCAGGGAGATGACTTTACCTTCATCCCTTGTGACGGTAGCCATCCCACCGCCGATGAGCATATTGACGAGTCGTTTCCTGAGTTCGCGATCATCGGTATTCGACTCCCAAAGCGTCTTTTCGTCATCGATTTGATCGAGTAGTTCGGTGGTTTCCTCGCCCAGATAGTGTTCTCTCCGAGTGCTGCCGACACTTATATAGAGGTACCAGTAGCGTTTGCCGTTGATTGTCTTGTACTTGAACGACAGATTGGAGCCATCAGAAATTGGCTGCACGCAGTTTTGCATCAGCTCGCTGTATTGGACCGACAAACTGTTGGGGAGGTAGCTGAGCTCTTTCATGGGCGAATTATACCGTAATAAATCAACATTGCGGTATAAGTTTATCTCATTGATTTATATCGTATAAAAGTCAAATCATGGCGGAGAACGTCGTCAATACCGCGGAATTTCGGTTAATCTTATACCGCAATCATGAGAATTCCGCGGTACTCTCGACAATCAATTCCACCAGTACACGATTGATACCTGTACTCCGAAGGCAGGGGTCACAGGTTCGAATCCTGTCGGGCGCGCCAGTAAATGAAAATGGGCCCCTTGTGGGCCCGTTTTTGTTTACTTGTGTGTTCCGCCCAAGGAGACGGACGTTGTTCGACAAATTGCGGCAGCAATTTGATCCGAGCGGCGAAGCCGCGAAGCCCGCAGGGTTGAAACAGCCTTCAGGCTGTTTCAAGTAATCCTGTCGGGCGCGCCAAATACGAGAGGGTGTATTCCGGTAACCTGGCTTACACCTTATTCCGGGCTCTCAGCCAACACTCCCTCGAACGCGACAACCCAAAATACTTGTGCTATTTATCGTAACGCGTTACGGTAAATAGATGAAAACCAAGTCAACCAAAAGGGGTCGCCCCCCAAAAGACAATCCTATGACTGCCGCTGAGCGGATGCGGGCGTATCGGAAACGCAAGCGCGACGCCGGATTGAAGAGCGTTCGACGGTGGGAGCCCGAGGAAGGCGTTGGCACGCGCCGCTATTCTGACCATCGCATCCTGGATGCTCGCAGTCTGGCAATGCACTGCAAGATTGCGCAGAAAATCACGCGCGACCCGAATTTGCTCAACATAGCCAAAACGAACCTCGAACGATGGAGTTCGAAGTCGAAAGATCCACAGCCGCAATACCTTCGCGAATGGGAACAAATACTCGAGCGTCCCTGGCCGGAAATAGCGGAGCTAATCACCAGCATGAGCGAGGACGCGACGAGGCTTCGGTCATCATCTCCGTTTGCGGGTGTCCTTACAGCTGCCGAGCGAGATCAGATTTATGAAGCGTTCCGAGCTTGAGCACATTATCCGCGCCAGCGGCGAGATAGCTGGCGATGCTGAAATTATTGTCATCGGCAGCCAAGCGATTCTCGGTCAGTTTCCCAATGCACCAGTACGACTCCTGGTATCGATGGAAGCCTATATCTACCCCAAAAACCATACGAAGAAAGCAGACAAGGTCGATGGTGCGATTGGCGAGGGCTCATCGTTTCACCAACTGCATGGCTACTATGCCCAGGGGGTTGGGAAGACAACAGCCGTACTGCCGGAGAACTGGGAAAGTCGTTTGATTGCAGTGAACAATGAGAATACAAACGGTGTAACGGGGTACTGTGTGGAAGTTCATGATCTTGCGATTTCAAAGTTGATCGCGATGAGGCCAAAGGATCTAGACTTTGTGCAGGAACTGGCGCGACAGGACATGATCGACAAGAAGACAATGCTTCGCCGTCTCAAACGCACGACCCTCGACGCATCGATACTTCGCGCTGTTCGAACGCGCATCGACTCCTTGTTTAAGTCCTGATACCTGCTCTCCGAAGGCGGGGGGCACAGGTTCGTACCGACGAGCGAAGCGAGGACAGGCCGAAGGCCCATCCTGTCGGGCGCGCCAATTTTTTCAAAGAGTTAGATGGTTCTCGCGCTTCCCCTAGGAAGCGCGGTGCCCACCTGCTGCCCAAACAGTGCCCATTTTCGATTTCACGAGCGGCGAGTTCTTGCCCGATCACGCCGATAGAAAGTATCGAAAAGTATACGAGAATTCATACTTCGGTCAGCGGCAAGTCCTGACCCTTAGTCTCCACCCAGGTTGAGTGCCTGCTTTTCCCAATACCGGCCGCTCAAACGCGATATTTCGAGAAATCTGAGGGTCTGCAATCGGCCACAAGCGGCCATTCCCATTTCTGCGGTCGATACGGATTGTGCCTCCAGCGCCGACGGAGTAAGCACTGATTGATGAGTCTGTTGTCCGAACTCAGGCGCCGCAACGTCATCAGGGTAGCTATTGCCTATGCAGTCGCGGCGTGGTTGTTGATAGAGGTTTCCGCCACCACCTTTCCGATGCTCAGGCTACCCGAGTGGACCGCCACCTTTGTCACCGTCCTGCTGCTGATCGGTTTCCCTATAGCATTGATCTTTGCTTGGTCCTTTGAGCTGACACCGGAAGGAGTCAAGCGAGACACAGGTGTTGGGGCCGCCCTGCAGGCGCAGCCCCGCGCACCCAAGCCCACTGCTGCACTGAGCTCTGATCTCAAATCCATTGCCGTGCTGCCCTTCGAAAACATGAGCCGGGAGGAAGCAAATGAGCCGTTCGCGATCGGCATTCACGATGACTTGCTCACACATATCTCGAAAATTAGATCGATAAGGACGATCTCCCGTACCTCGGTGTCGCAATATCGGGGTACCGTCAAGACGATCCCGCAGATCGCCGAGGAACTCGGAGTGCGAACGGTCTTAGAAGGCGGTGTGCAGCGGGCGGGAGATCGGGTGCGGATCAACGCCCAGCTTATTGATGCCCGGACCGACGAACATCTGTGGGCCGAGAGCTACGATCGGCAACTGACCGTTGCGGATATCTTTGCGATCCAAAGTGAGATTGCCGCCGCCATTGCTGAGGCTTTGAGGGCCACGCTCTCACCGGAAGAGCATGAGAGACTGGAGACCGTACCCACGGAAAACCTCGCCGCCTATGACGCATATCTTCTTGGCAGGCAACGCATGACGAAACGAACAAGCATAGCGTTGGCAGAAGCCGTCGATTATTTCCAACAGGCCATCGAAATCGACCCCGATTTTGCACTGGCCTATGTAGGGTTGGCGGAAAGCTACGAACTGCAAGGAGATTATAGCGGCATAGCACAAGATGAGATGTTTGCGAAAGCTGAAATCGCGATTGGCAAGGCACTGGAACTCGATGATCGGTTGGGCGAGGCCCATGCGTCTTTGGGGCGCATTAAGACATTCACTGGGGACTTTGAAGGAGCTGAACCAGCATTCCAACGAGCCTTGCAGCTGAACTCCAACTATGCAACGGCTCACGACTGGTATGCTATTTTGCTGGGCCGTTCGGGCAGACTTCCAGAAGCCTTGGCACAGTTTAAGAGGGGCCTCGAATTGGACCCGCTGTCGGGCATCATAAATCACGATATGGGCTATATTCTTGGTGCCTTGGGCCGGTTCGACGAGTCGTTGGCGCAATTTAAAAAGGTTATTGAAATTGATCCGGCCTTTCCCACCGCCTATTGGCATATTGGGCAACTTTATTCGGCGGCATTTGGGCAACTGGACGAAGCCGTTGTGTGGCATAGGAAAGGAATCTACCTCGACCCCGGCAATCCGGAGATCCCTGCCTCGCTCAGTATGGTTTACCTGGATGCCGGTGACGATGTAAAGGCGAAGTATTGGGTTGACCGCTGCATGACATTGGGGCCGGAAAACAGCTGGTCGATTGGAGCCACCGAAATGTTCCATTTATATCGTGGCGATGCTGTTCAGGTGCCAGAGTATGCGAGCAAGCTATTAACGATCAGTCCAAACTCATGGGCACGATTGGCTGACCTTCGCAATCATGGTTTGCAGGCAGGCGAATACTCCGAGGCACAGGCCCGTTATGAAAAGGCGTGCCTGATATGGTTGACAAAAAACGAATCAAGAATTGATAGAACAAATTATCGGCCGGCGATTGACCTGGCGTTGATATTGCAGAGAAAAGGCGAACGAGAACGAGCCGACCAGATACTGGATCGCTGTCTGACTGTTATTCAATCGATGCCGAGATTGGGAATCGAAGGATATGGGATCTCCGATGTCCTGATTTACGCTCAGCAGGGGAAAACAAGGGAGGCACTGGCCGCTCTAAGGCAAGCCATTGACGAGAGGTGGCGCACTTTCTCGTGGTATTACTTCGAACACGATCCGAGTCTGGAATCCATCCGCGACGAGCACGAGTTTCAATCCATGGTGAAAGAGATCAAAGCCGACATGGCTGAACAACTTGCGCGGGTGCATGAGTGGGAGGCCAACGGCGAGCTGGCGCCGATTCCAAAGTCGTTAGAATAGCGTCTCTGACGATGGCTGCTTTGGGTCAGTAGCAGACCCCCAGAATACATCAAGAAAACCTATTTGAGCGGCCGGTGTCGCGTGCTTAGCAGCCGCTCACTGCCCAGGTTAGGCCCCAAGATTGCCCAAAAGACGACGCTCAATCTGAGCGGCAAGTTTCGGGGCGCTCCCCAGGAGCTCGTGTGGCAAGTATTGGCCGATTCTCTGCGTTCAACGATGCCAGGGTCCAGCATTGACCCCTGCTCTCCGACGGCACGGGTCACAGGTTCGTACCGACGAGCGAAGCGAGGACAGGCCGAAGGCCCATCCTGTCGGGCGCGCCATATTTTTCAGCGGTTTACGTGGTTTCGAGGGTTCAGCGATGTAGCGCTGTGACCACCACGAGACCACGTCATGACCACTGTTTGTGAAAGCAGACGCTCACCG
>JAHEGH010000052.1 GCA_024639825.1 Gammaproteobacteria bacterium | reverse complement strand
CCTCAGAGCCCCAGATTGGATGCTTGCTAATCGTTTCAAGAACGGCCAACGCATTTTCGAAATCGCCTTGCAGAGCAAGGCTTTTGCCTTTTACCCGAATGGCCGTAGCATTTCCCGCGTTGAGTTCGATGGCTATCTCCGCGATACGTATCGCCTCATCCAACTGGCCATCGAGGAGATACTGCCAGGCCAAATCCCCTTGCATGAACGAGCTCAGCGGATCCAGTTCCACCGTGCGATTGCCCAATGGCAGCGCCTTGTCGGGTCGTCGCCAGAGCTCCATGAGCCAGGCGTAATGATAGACGGCACCGGTAAGGTTCGGATTCAGCTCCAGGGCGCGCTGCAGCTGCACTTCAGCTGCGTCGTAATTCCATTCGTAGTACATCTCGTGCATGCCCAGCGCGAGGTATACCTCGGCGATTGAGTCATCCATCTCCAGCGCACGCTGGGCTGCAATTTTGGAAGCCGGGTACATTCCTTCCGGGTACGGACTGTGCCCGAGAACCGCATATCCGAATGCCAGTGCAGCGTAGACCCGGGCGTCCGCCTTGTCTTCCTCGACAAGCGCCTCGAGTATCTTGATGCCGCGCCGGCGAATTCTGTTGTTTGACTGGTTGAGCAGGTACATACCACGCAGGTACCGGTCGTAGACCTCCGGATCGATAGATTCCGCAACCGTTAACCTGTTCTCTTCCTCATCGGTTAGTCGCACGTTGATTGCACGGGCAATCGACCTGGCTATCTCCGCCTGGAGCCTCAACACGCTCTTGTATTCGCGCTCATAGTTCGCTGCCCATATCTGGGTATCCAGAGCGGCATCCACCAGCTGAATGATGATGCGTACTCGACTTCCTTCCCGCGTCACCGATCCTTCAATGATGTTCCGGACACCGAGGGACCTGCCAATCTCCGGCATCGCCATCGACCGGTCGAGGCGCGTCGTCGACGTACGCGACACCACGCGCAATGAGCTGATCTTGGAAAGGTCCGTGATAAGGGCGTCATGAATACCGGCTGAGAAATATTCCTCGTCCTTGTCGCCAGACAGATTCTCGAGTGGCAGCACCGCGATGGCGTGCGGGTCATAGGGACCGGTTAGCACGTCCGCCTGCCGGGCGCGGTCGAACAGCCCGGCGGCGACTACAGCAACAATGACTGTCAGCGCGCCGATAATGACGTAATCGGGTACCCGCATCTGCACGTCTTCGGGCGGTGTAACGTCGGATAGCGGAGTGCGGCGAATGCCTTCTGCCGTCACATCGAAATACCAACCGAATACCAGTGCGATGGGAAAGATGACGAATGCGGCGATCCAGAAAAAACGCAGGAGACTGTCGGGAAGACCCAGTGATTCCAGGGCCAGGTCCGCTACCTGCAGCAACACCCAGGCGCCGACGACATAGAGCCCCGCCGTGCGAAAAACTCGCCTTCGCCTGGCCTCAGCAACGACCCTCGAGAGCGCTCCCATGTACTCTCCTTCTAACCAAAGAGAGAAGAATCTCTCCATGCAATAGGAGCGCGCGCGACAATGCAATACGTGATGGCCACCTGACAATGGCCGCAGGACTACCTGACGACGATTATTCCGTGCGCGGAGCCCGCAGCCGAATACCGGTTTCCTTCAGCTGATCGGCCGACACGACACCTGGTGCATTAGTCAGCGGGCAGCTGGCGGTTTGCGTCTTGGGGAATGCAATAACATCGCGAATGCTGTCGGCACCAGCCATGAGCATGACGACGCGATCGAGGCCGAATGCCACGCCGCCGTGTGGCGGGCAGCCATACTGCAAGGCCGTGAGCAGGAAGCCAAACTTTTCTTCCGCCTCTTCATCGCTGATATCCAGCAGCTCGAAGACCGCAGCCTGCATGTCCTGGTCGTGGATACGAATTGAACCACCACCAATTTCGGATCCGTTGAGGACCATGTCGTAGGCCCGCGAAAGCGCCTTGCCCGGGTCGGCCTTGAGAACTTCCGCGTCGTCAATCGACGGCGCGGTGAACGGGTGGTGCAATGAGGTCCAGCGCTTGCCGGTTGAGTCTTTCTCGAACATCGGGAAATCGACGACCCAAAGCGGCGCCCAGCCTTCAGCAACCAGGCCACGATCTTCACCAACTTTGCAGCGCAGAGCACCTAATGCATCGTTGACAACGTTTGCCTTATCCGCGCCGAAGAAGATCAGATCGCCGGACTTGGCACCCGTGCGTTCGAGGATACCCTGCACGGTTTCGTCCGGCAGGAATTTCAGGATGGGTGACTGCAGACCTTCGGGGCCCGCATCGATATCGTTGACCTTGATGTAAGCCAGTCCGCGAGCACCATAACGGGAGACGAACTTGGTGTAGTCATCGATAATCTTGCGACTCATCTCAGCGCCGCCGGGAACGCACAAGGCAGCGACACGACCCTCGGGATCTGCCGCCGGGCCCGCGAATACCTTGAAGTCGACCGCTGCCATGAGATCCGCAACTTCGATGAGTTCGAGGTCAATGCGCAGGTCGGGCTTGTCCGAACCAAATCGCTGCATTGCCTCGGCATACGTCATGCGCGGGAACGGATCGACGAGATCGACGTCGAGTGTCTCCTTGAAGACGTACCGCATGAGCTGTTCCACCGTGTTCGTCACAGCCGCTTCGTCAACAAAACTCATCTCGATATCGAGCTGCGTGAATTCAGGCTGGCGGTCGGCGCGCAAATCTTCGTCACGGAAACAACGGACGATCTGGTAGTAACGATCCAGTCCCGACATCATCAGGAGCTGCTTGAAGATCTGCGGCGACTGCGGCAGCGCGAAAAAACGCCCCGGATTGGTGCGGCTCGGCACGATGTAATCGCGGGCACCCTCGGGCGTCGCGCGTGTGAGCATCGGCGTCTCGACATCGACGAAGCCGTGGCCGTCGAGAAAATTGCGCATCGCGACCGTGACCTTGTGGCGCAGCATGAGGTTACCCAGCATGTTCTCGCGGCGCAGATCAAGGTAACGGTACTTGAGACGAATATCCTCATTCGCCTGCTCGTCATGGTGGAACGGCGGGGTCTCGGACTTGTTCAGTATCTCGAGCTCATGGGCCAGCACTTCGATCTTGCCGGTCCGCATGTTCGGGTTGACCGTTCCGTCCGGACGCGGGCGCACGAGGCCCTTCACTTTCAGGACGTACTCGGAGCGGATACGCTCGGCTCCGGCGAATATCTCAGCACGATCCGGGTCGAAAACGACCTGCAGCAGCCCCTCCCGATCGCGCAGATCGATGAAGATTACGCCACCGTGGTCGCGCCGCCGGTGGACCCAGCCGCAAACCTCGATTTCCTGTCCTGTGAGAGTCTCGTCGATCTCTCCGCAATAATGAGTACGCATGGTGAAAATCCGGGATAAAACCCTGAAAAAAGGAGGCGGAATGGTAAGGCTTGGCGGGGCGCTTATCAAGCAGTTGGGGGCTTCTCGAAAGGCAGTTCCCGGGTTCGATCTCCGCGCCAGGTCGGCACAACGACCCCGAGCGAGATGATCATCTTGAGCGCTTCATCCACGTCCATGTCGAGTACCGTTATATCCCTGCGCGGCACCATGATGACAAATCCCGACGTCGGATTCGGTGTGGTCGGTACGAAGCAGCAGACGACATCCTCACCGGTGCGCCCCTGAACCTCACCCAATTCGGAGGAAGTCTGGAACGCAAGGCTGTAGAGCCCCTTGCGCGGGTACTCGATAAGCAGTACCTGCTTGAACGAGTCGTTCGAGTCCGAAAACACGATCTCGGCGAAGTTTTTTGCGCCGCCGTAGATCGTTCGCACTATCGGGATTCGATCCAGCAACGACTCCCAGCCGCCAACAACATAGCGTCCAACGAAATTGGCCGCCAGCATTCCGGTAATAAACAGGACAACGAAGGTCAGGATGACACCGAGCCCCGGAATATGGAATCCGAGCAGCTCGTCAGGCCGATATTGCCCGGGAATGATCGCCAGCGTCTTGTCCATGACGTTGACTGCAAATCGCAGCAACAAAAAGGTCACTGCCAGCGGCGCCCAGATCAGGAGACCAGCGACCAGGTAACGACGCAGCCGTTTCATGAACGGGGATTTCAAGTCGAGTCGGCCTTAGTGTCTGTTTTTTTATCCGCTTTCTTGTCGGAAGATTTTGCTGTGTCGCCGGTCTTGCCGGAGGATGCTGGATCACCGTGCAGATTGCGCTTCGTGCCGGTCTTGAAGTCGGTCTCGTACCAGCCGCCACCTTTTAGCCGAAACTTTGGCGCAGAGAGTTCTTTCTGCAATGCCGCTTCGCCACAGTCCGGACAATGGACGAGCGGATCATCACTCATTTTCTGCAAGACATCGAAGCGATGCTCGCAGCTTTTACATACGTATCCGTATATCGGCATCTTAGGTCTCTCAAAATAGCCGGTGATTGTACCTTAAGCGGCGTTCAGGAACTCCAGTCGGTCGTCGCTTACACCAACCTCGATCACGTCTCCCGGTTTGAACTTGCCCTGGAGAATCTCCTGCGCCAGCGGGTTCTCAACCTGCTGCTGGATCGCTCGTTTGAGCGGTCGCGCACCATACACCGGATCGAAGCCTGCGTCAGCCAGTTTGTCGCGCGCGGCGTCCGACAGGTGGATGCTGATATCACGATCCGCCAGGCGATCATGCAGGTACTCCAACTGGATATCGACAATCTTGCGAATATGCTCGCGGCCCAGCGGGTGGAACACAACAAGGTCATCGATACGGTTGACGAACTCGGGCCGGAAATGACTGCCGACAACTTCCATGACCGCGTTCTTCATCGCCTCATAGTTCTCTTCGCCGGCCATCTCCTGGATCAGTTGTGATCCAAGATTCGAGGTCATGACGATCACGGAGTTGCGAAAGTCGACGGTGCGGCCGTGTCCGTCTGTCAGGCGGCCATCGTCGAGGACCTGCAGCAGGATATTGAAAACGTCCGGATGTGCTTTTTCAACTTCGTCGAGCAGGATGACCGAGTACGGCCTGCGGCGCACGGCTTCGGTAAGGTAGCCGCCTTCCTCGTAGCCAACGTATCCGGGTGGTGCGCCGATCAGCCGTGCCACGGAGTGCTTCTCCATGAACTCGGACATATCGATGCGCACCATCGCGTCATCCGTATCGAAGAGGAAATTGGCGAGCGCCTTCGTCAGCTCTGTCTTGCCGACGCCCGTCGGCCCCAGGAACAGGAATGAACCGATCGGACGACGCGGATCGGACAGACCCGCCCGCGAACGGCGAATGGCATTGGCGACGACCGTAATTGCTTCGTCCTGACCAACGACGCGCTCCCGCACAACAGACTCCATCTGCAGCAGTTTTTCCTTTTCACCTTCGAGCATCTTGCTAACAGGAATGCCGGTCCACGCGGAAACAATCTCCGCTACCTCTTCCTCGGTAACGTTATTGCGCAGCAGCGTCGTCTCCTTGGTTTCGGCCTGCGCGGCACTCTCGAGCTGCTTCTCGAGCTCGGGAATGCGTCCGTACTGCAGTTCCGACATGCGCGCGAGGTCATTAGCGCGATGCGCCGTCTCGAGCTCGAGACGCGCACGCTCAAGTTCTTCCTTGATATGCGTCGTGCCCTGCATTGTGGCTTTTTCTGCCTTCCAGATTTCTTCGAGGTCCGAGAATTCCTTCTCGAGCGCTTCAAGCTTTTCGCCAATATCATCAAGGCGTTTCACTGACGCGTCATCAGATTCCTTCTTGAGTGCTTCGCGCTCGATCTTGAGCTGGATGATGCGGCGCTCAAGTTTGTCCATCGCCTCTGGCTTGGAGTCAATCTCGATGCGGATGCGCGATGCCGATTCGTCGATCAGGTCGATGGCCTTGTCGGGTAACTGGCGGTCGCTGATATAGCGATGCGACAATGTTGCCGCGGCGACAATCGCCGGGTCGGTAATCTGCACGCCGTGGTGAACCTCATAGCGTTCCTTGAGGCCACGCAGAATCGCGATCGTGTCTTCCACTGTCGGCTCTTCAATCAGCACCTTCTGGAAACGACGCTCCAGCGCAGCATCTTTTTCAATGTACTGACGGTATTCGTCGAGCGTGGTCGCACCAACGCAATGCAGTTCGCCGCGCGCAAGCGCCGGCTTGAGCATATTGCCCGCATCCATGGAACCCTCGGCCTTGCCGGCACCCACCACCGTGTGCAGTTCATCGATGAAGAGGATGATCTGGCCTTCCTGTTTCGCGAGATCACTCAATACACCTTTGAGGCGTTCCTCGAATTCTCCGCGGTACTTGGCGCCTGCGATCAACGCACCCATGTCGAGCGAGAGGATGCGTTTGCCGCGCAGGCCCTCCGGCACCTCGTTGTTCACGATGCGCTGTGCAAGGCCTTCGAGGATTGCGGTCTTGCCCACTCCGGGCTCGCCGATGAGCACAGGGTTGTTTTTCGTACGTCGCTGCAGAATCTGAATCGTGCGACGAATCTCGTCGTCACGACCGATGATCGGGTCGAGCTTGCCCTGCTCCGCACGCTCGGTCAGGTCAATAGTGAATTTCTCAAGCGCCTGGCGTGCGTCCTCGGCATTCGGATCATCGACATGTGCGCCGCCGCGCAGATCATCGATCGCCTTTTCGATCGCGCCGCGCGCGCTGCCTGCCGTTTCCAGGATGGTCTTGAGCGGCGATTTGTCATCCATCGCCGCCAGCACGAACAGCTCGCTGGAGATGTACTGGTCGTCGCGTTTCTGGGCGAGCTTGTCGGTGATATTGAAGAGCTTCGAGAGCTCCTGACCGATATGCACATCACCGCCCGAGCCCTCCACTTTTGGCAGGCGGTCGATGGCATCGCCCAGCTGCGAACGCAGCAGGTTTACGTTGACGCCCGCTTTCGTCAGCAAGCCGCGAACGCTGCCTCCCTGCTGGTCGAGTAATGCCACCATCACGTGGACCGGCTCGATGAACTGGTGGTCCTGGCCGACGGCCAGCGACTGCGCATCGGCAAGCGCCATCTGGAATTTACTGGTCAGTTTGTCCATTCGCATGGGATGCCTCCTGGAAGGCTCGAATTAACTAGATGACCGGTAAATTGAGGCCTCTGGCGCTATTTCAAGGCCACGAAGGACACCATGCGTCCTGTTTCAGCAGCCCGCCGGTATGAGAAAAAGCGCTCGTCGTCCGCAAAGGTACACCAGTCGCCACCGTATATGGCCTCCACACCGCACTGCTGCAGCCGCCGGCGCGCAAGTCCGTACAGGTCGGCCTGCCAGCGTCCCCGGTCATTGGCTCTGAACAGGGCCTCTGCAGCCGGATCAGTGCCGATGAATGCTGATCGTACATCCTCCCCGACCTCGAAATTGCCTTGTGAAATCGCGGGCCCAAACCAGGCAATCAGATCGCCTGCCTCGCACCGCATGGCTGTCACTGTATTTTCGAGCACGCCAGCTGCCAGGCCACGCCAGCCTGCGTGAGCAGCTGCAATATTCCTGCCGTCGGCGGAACACAGCAGGACAGGCAGACAATCCGCGGTGCGCACCGCACAAATCTCGCCAGGTTCAAATGCCACCACGGCATCCGCATCCAGCGCTGCTGGAGAAGAGCGCAACCGCTCGGCCGACACCACGGTCGCTCCATGGACCTGGTTCAGGAAGGTCACGCCCTCGGGTAGCAGGTCACCGGCGGCACGCCGCGTCGTGGTCCCGGCAACCACGTTCTCAGGCGCTGGCCAGTCGGGAATAATCAGGCCTTCAGTCATTCTTCGCATCTTCCCGGAGGACTGCGAGCAATGCCTGGAAATCGTCCGGCGGCGGGACCTCGAGTTCCAGGATCTCGCCAGATGACGGATGCTCAAACGCGAGGCGCGTGGCGTGCAATGCCTGCCGTTTGAAGCCCCGCAGCATATCAATGACCGGCTCGCTAGCGCCTTTTGGCAATGCCAGCCTGCCGCCGTAGGCCTGATCGCCGACCAGCGCATGGCGTCGCCATGCGAAATGCACGCGAATCTGATGGGTACGGCCCGTTTCCAGCTTCACACTGATATAAGTGAACGCACGGAAGCGCTCGAGGACCTTGTAATGTGTCACGGCGGGCTTGCCATCCTGCTGGATGCTCATGCGTTTGCGGTCGACCGGGTGGCGGCCTATTGGCTGATCGATGGTGCCGCCGCCGGTGAGCACGCCGTAGCACACTGCCAGGTAGTTCCTGGAAATCTCCCGATCCGCCAACTGGCGTACCAGTGCCGTATGGGCCGTCAGCGTCTTGGCCACGAGCAGCAGGCCGGTCGTGTCCTTGTCGATCCTGTGAATAATGCCTGCGCGTGGCACTTCCTCGAGCTTCGGGGCGTGGTGCAACAGGCCATTCATGAGCGTACCGCCCGGGTTTCCCGCGCCGGGGTGCACGACCAGTCCGGCCCCTTTGTTAACGACCAGCAGATCATCGTCCTCGTAGACGACGTCCAGCCGGATCGGCTCCGGCGCGGCGCGGACTTCGGGCTCGGCCCGCGGTTCCAGCGTGACCGTTTCACCACCGGCGACGGCATCTCGGGGTCGCTTCGGCCCGCCGTCGACAGTGATGGCACCTGCCAGCAGCCACTCTTTCAGGCGGCTACGTGAATACTCAGGAAACATCCGGGCCAAAGCCTGGTCCAAACGCAGACCAGCCAGCTCTTCAGGGACCACCAATATTTGTCTTTCGGAGTTCATGACTGGACGTGAGTTTACGGTATACTCGCCGACCTTGAACGTCCCAGCCACCATAAATATGAGAATTGACCTCCGCCAACTTCGCCTCCTGCTGATTGCCGTCCTGCCGATGGCGTTGTTCGGCTGCGCCAATAACGACGAGGTGCAAACTGAGGTACAGAACATCACCGAGGCCTACAAAATGGCCCAAACCTCGGTTGAGCGCGGCAACTATCGGCGTGGCATCCAGGTTTTCGAAGCAATCCAGGCGCGCTACCCGTTTAGCGACCTTTCCCGCCAGATCCAGCTCGAGCTGATGTATGCCTATTACAAGGGTGGTCAGCGCGAGGAGGCCGTCGAGACTGCCGACACCTTCATGCGAGAGAACCCGATTCACCCGCGGGTCGACTACGCTCTGTACATAAAGGGGCTGGCTTACTACGAAGAGGGTCCTGGCGTCCTGGAACGGATTTTCCGCAAGGATGTCACCCAACGGCCGCCGAAAGACGTCGAGCTCGCCTATGCGAGCCTGCGCCGCCTGGTTGAACGCTTCCCGGCAAGTCAGTACGCGCCGGATGCCGAGCAGCGAATGATAGCGATCAGGAATCGCCTTGCCGACTACGAAAACTACGTGGCTGATTACTACCTGCGTCGCGGCGCCTATGTCGCCGCACTGAATCGGGCCAAGAACGCCCTGGAAGCCTACAATGGCGCGACAGGCAACGCCCGGTCACTGCAGATCATGGCTGCTGCCTATGACAATCTCGGGATGGTGGAGCTGGCTACCAACGCGCGAAAGGTTCTCGAAGCCAACTTCCCCGGCTTCTCTGCCGAGAGCTGATTATGGGAATTTGTAGCCCGAGGTAATCGGATACCGCCAGTCGCGTCCGAACGCCCTGCTACTGATCCGCACTCCCGGCGGTGCCTGCCGGCGCTTGTACTCATTGCGCTTGACCATTTCCAGGACCCGAATAACCACACTTCGTTCGAAGCCGCGTGCGGTAATTTCCGCAACTGACAGGTCCTGCTCGATGAACGCCTCGAGAATAGGGTCGAGAACGTCATAGTCTGGCAGCGAATCCGAATCCTTCTGGTCAGGACGAAGTTCGGCCGACGGCGGGCGCGTAATGACGCGTTCGGGAATAGCGTCACCCAGCGTATTGCGATACCGAGCGAGTTCATACACCAGCGACTTCGTGCAATCCTTGATGGGTGCGAAGCCCCCCGCCATGTCGCCATACAGCGTGGCATACCCCACCGCCATCTCACTCTTGTTGCCCGTGGTCAACAACATGCGGCCGGTCTTGTTTGACAGCGCCATGAGCAACAGTCCTCGGCAACGCGCCTGGATGTTCTCCTCGGTAGCGTCGGGTTCGGTGTCGCCAAGCACAGGCTGCAATTGAGCGATCGTCGCGTCGTACATCGGCTCGATCGGTATCACGTCATACTGGATTCCGAACGTCTCGGCCTGTTTCCCCGAGTCCTCCTGGCTCATCGTCGACGTATAGCGAAAGGGCATCTGCACGGCCCGAACCCTGTCCGCGCCGATCGCGTCGCAGGCGATCGCAACGACAAGCGCAGAATCAATGCCGCCCGACAACCCCACGATGACGCCTGGAAAACCATGATTCGTTACATAGTCGCGCGTACCCGTTACGAGCGCGCGGTAGACCATCGCGACGCGATTACCCGGCTCGATGACCCTGGCCGCAACGGGTACAACACCCCGCGCAGCACCATCGAGAACGACGGTATCCATACTTTCTTCAAACATGGCGGCCCGGTAGGTGATCTCGCCTTCGGCATCCATGATGAACGAACCGCCATCGAAGACGAGTTCGTCCTGGCCGCCGACGTGGTTGACGTACACAACCGGGATCCCGACCTCGGCTATACGCTGCTTGATGACAGCTTCGCGTTTTTCCTGGCTGCGTTTCTCGAATGGCGAGCCGTTGATCGCGACCACCACTTCAGCACCCGCAGAGCGTGCCGCGGCTATAGGTTCAGGCGACCAGACGTCTTCGCAAATGTTGAGCCCGATGCGAATGCCGTTGAGCCTGAAAACCGCCGCGTCTTTGCCTGCCTTGAAATAACGCTCTTCGTCAAAGACGGCGTAGTTGGGCAGCAGGCGTTTGCGATAGTGCGCAAGAACACGGCCGTCCCGCACGACGGCGCAGGCATTGTAGATACGGTCGTCCGCGTACTCGGGAAAGCCGATAAGGATCGCGATGCCGAACACCTGGTCCCGGATTTGGCGGACGGCGCCCTCGACGTCGAGGCGCAGGCCTGCATGAAACAACAGATCCTCGGGTGGATACCCACAGACACTGAGTTCCGGGAATACGACCAGGTCTGCCGCGTCGCGATCTCGCGCCCGCTGCGCGTGCTCGATAATTTTCGCCGTATTGCCTGCGATGTCCCCGACGACGAGGTCGACCTGGGCGAGCGCAACCCTGACGGCATCGCCCATGGCTAGCCGCCGATGATCTCCAGCATCTTCGAACCGAGTTCGGCCGGAGATCGGACAGTAGCGACGCTGGCAGCATCGAGTGCCCTGAACTTGTCCTCGGCGGTGCCTTTACCGCCCGCGATAATCGCGCCGGCGTGGCCCATGCGTTTACCGGGAGGGGCCGTAACACCGGCAATGTAGGCAACGACCGGTTTGGAAACATTGCTCTGGATAAATTCAGCCGCCGCCTCCTCGTCGGTTCCGCCAATTTCGCCGACCATGATGATGCCGTCAGTATCGGGATCCGCTTCGAACAGTTCGAGGCAATCGATAAAGTTCATGCCGCGTACCGCGTCACCGCCAATACCGATGCAGGTCGTCTGGCCCAGACCGTTGGTCGTGGTCTGATAGACCGCCTCGTAGGTAAGCGTGCCGGAACGCGACACCACGCCAATACGGCCTGGCTTGTGGATGAAGCCCGGCATGATGCCGATCTTGCATTCGCCCGGCGTGATAATCCCGGGGCAGTTCGGGCCGATCAGGCGGCAGTTGTATTCCCGCAATGCCGATTTGACCTTGACCATGTCATTGACCGGAATGCCTTCCGTGATACACACAATCAGTTCGACGCCCGCATCCGCGGCTTCCAGGATGGCATCGGCTGCGAATGGCGGTGGCACATAAATCATACTGACGTCAGCACCCGTTGCGGCGACTGCCTCCCGCGCGGTGTTGTAGACCGGCACACCAAGGTGTTGCTCACCGCCACGCCCTGGCGTAACGCCGGCAACGACCTGCGTGCCGTAATCGATGCATTGTTCGGTGTGGAAAGAACCCTGGTTGCCCGTGATGCCCTGGCAAAGGATTTTGCTGTCTTTGTTGACCAGAATACTCATATCTTTATCCGTCAGGCTGCCGCAGCAACCACCTTTTTCGCCGCGTCGGTCAGATCCTCTGCCGCAATAATGTCCAGGCCGCTGTTCGCCAGCAGCTCGCGTCCCTTGTCGACGTTGGTGCCTTCAAGGCGCACCACGACGGGCACGCTGACACCGACTTCCTTGACCGCACTGATGATGCCTTCGGCAATCAGGTCACAGCGCACGATGCCGCCAAAGATATTCACCAGAATCGCTTCGACACTGTCGTTGGAGAGAATCAGCTTGAAGGCCGCCGCCACCTTCTCGGCCGTGGCGCCGCCACCAACATCAAGGAAGTTGGCCGGTTCACCGCCATGCAGCTTGATCAGGTCCATCGTCGCCATCGCGAGACCGGCGCCGTTCACCATGCAGGCGATGTTGCCGTCGAGCGAGACGTAGTTAAGATCATGCTCGGCCGCCTTGCGCTCGGCCTCGTCTTCCTGCGACGGGTCGCGCAGTTCAGCGATCGCTTTCTGCCGGAACAGTGCGCTGCCATCGATGTTGATCTTGCCATCGAGCGCAACGATGTCGCCCGCCTTGGTCGTAATCAGCGGGTTGATCTCAATAAGGCTCGCGTCGGCATCAACGTACAGCTTGTACAACTTTTTGATCAGGTCACCAAACTGGCGCATTTGCTGCTTGTCGAGCTCGAGCCCAAATGCAAGCTGCCGCGCCTGGAAGTCCTGCAGGCCCGCGTCCGGTGCGATCGCAACCGAAAAGATCTTCTCTGGCGTCTCTGCGGCAACCTTCTCGATATCCATTCCGCCTGCTGCGGACGCGATGAAGGAGATGCGGCTGACCTCGCGATCAACGAGCATGCTCAGGTAGAGCTCGCGGTCAATCTCCGACCCCTGCTCTACATAGACGGTGTTGACTGGCAGCCCCTCAGGGCCCGTTTGATGCGTCACGAGGATAGTGCCCAGCATCTTGTCCGTAAACTCACGAACCTCGTCCATTGAGCGTGCGAGCTTGACGCCGCCTGCCTTGCCGCGCCCGCCGGCGTGAACCTGTGCCTTGACGACCCAGAGGTCGCCACCGAGTTCCTGCGCTGCCTTGACCGCGTCATTTGGCGATTCTGCAGGGATGCCGCGAGGCACCGGGATGCCGTAGTCAGCGAACAATCGTTTCGATTGGTATTCGTGAAGATTCATGGTTTTTTCAGTCTGCTAGCGAACGAAAAGGGAATTTCGCGATTGCCGCGAAAAAGTCGGTGTATTTTGTAGGTTTGCGCCACCCATGTCCATATTCGGTCTACAATTCGCGGATGAGTCAGGCACAGACTGATGCCCCGCTGAAACGGACCTTCCGCGGCAGCCGGGACATATTGCTACAAAAAACGCTCGACGAGCCCGAACTGGGCTGGCGCGTTCTTATTACGCTGAACGCGTTCAGGCTACTGATCTCAACCGCGTTACTGCTGCTCTTCGCTGTGGGCTCGGATCCGCATTTTTTCGGGGACACCAAGCCGACGCTGTTCGCCGGGACGGTCGCCGGTTACCTGGTTTTTGCCATTCTGTCCGCGGTCTCACTGCGCCAGCAGTGGGTACCGCGCGTCGCGCTCGCCATAACCCAGGTGCTGGTCGACATCGTCGCTATTGTCATCCTCATGCATGCCAGCGGGGGCATCTCCAGCGGTCTTGGCGGTCTGCTGGTCATTTTCATCGGGGCTGCGAGCCTCGTCATCCCCATGACCGTGTCAGCAACGCTCGCAGCGATCGCGACCTTCTTCATACTCGGGGAGCAGTTCTATACACAGCTCTCTGACCTCAATACCATTGCCAACTATCCGGCGGCCGGAATCCTGAGCGGTGTGATATTTGCGCTCGCACTCGCCACGCAGCCGCTCGCGCGACGAATTCGGACCTCCGAGGCACTGGCCCTCCAGTTTGGCGTCGACCTGAAGAATCTGTCAGAACTCAATGAATACATCGTCCAGCATCTTCGCGAGAGCATTGTTGTCGTTGACACCAGCGACGCGATACGGCTGATCAACAGTTCAGCGCTGCAGCTGCTTGGCGCTGAAGCCGCACCGCCAGGCACGCCGCTTGGCAACGTGACGGCATCGTTGGCCGACTATATCCAGACATGGCGGGAAGATTTGTCATTGTCGTCGCACCCCGAACTGACTTTGATCACAAAGGGCGACAATGTACGTATCACGGCGCACCTGGCGCCGCTGGGCAAGGATGGGCAGCGTCGAGGGCCCATCCTCGTATTTCTTGAAGACGTGAGCCAATTGAATGCGCGAGTCCAGCAATCGAAGCTCGCATCGCTGGGACGCCTGAGCGCGAGCATCGCGCACGAGATCCGGAATCCTGTCGGTGCCATGAGCCACGCGGCGCAGCTGCTTGGGGAGTCGTCCGGCCTGACCGATGATGACATCCGGCTGACCGAGATCATCCAGACGCACTCCAGCCGGGTCAGTCACATCATCGATAACGTGTTGCAACTGTCACGGCGCGAGTCGAGCCGGCCGGAACGTTTGGCCCTCAATGACTGGCTGGAAGACTTCGCCAGCGAGTTCGAGCGCACACTTGAGTTGCAGGAAGGCGAACTCTCCGTCGGAGACCTGCCGCAGGATCTCGAAGTTCGCATGGATCGCGGCCACCTGCGCCAGGTTCTCTGGAACCTCTGTGACAACGCGGTCAAGTACGCCAGCGAAACCGGCGGCATCATGGTGGAGATCAAGGGTGGCCGGCTGACAGGGCAAGGCCGGCCCTATATCGATGTACTCGATTGCGGCCTGGGCGTGGACGAGGCGACGGCCGACAAGATTTTCGAACCCTTCTTTACGGCACGCTCTGGCGGTACTGGTCTGGGACTCTATATATCCAGGGAACTCTGCGAATTGAACCGCGCGACGCTGTTGTACCTTGACCGGCCCGGTGGAGGCAGTATCTTTCGTATCGTATTTGCCGATCCGGATCGGTGGGAAGCACAGGATACATAATGAACCAACCGCTGGCTCTGGTCATCGATGACGAACCCGATATCTGCGAACTGCTGTCGCTGACGCTGGGTCGTATGGACATCCGCACGGAGACGGCGATGGATGTCGCCGGCGCCAAGTCGCTGCTGGGATCGCATGACTTCGATATCTGCCTCACCGATATGCGACTTCCCGATGGCGACGGTCTGGAACTCGTGGAGTGGATTCAGAGCAACGCGCCTGGTCTTCCCGTCGCCGTGATAACAGCGCATGGCAATGTGGAAACCGCGGTACAGGCCCTCAAACTCGGCGCGTTCGACTTTATTTCCAAGCCCCTGGACCTCGGCAATCTGCGCACTATCGTCTCCAATGCGCTGCGGGTTCGCGGTCCCGGACAGAACGGCGGCTCGAAACTGCTCGGCGAGTCCGGTCTCATGCACGAACTGCGCGACATGATCGGCAAGGTGGCCCAGTCGCAGGCGCCGGTGCACATTTCCGGCGAATCCGGTACGGGCAAGGAACTCGTGGCGCGCATGATTCATGACAGCGGCCCGCGCGCGGAAGGCCCTTTTGTACCGGTCAACTGCGGCGCGATACCGGCCGAACTGGTCGAAAGCGAATTTTTCGGCCATCGCAAGGGAAGTTTCACCGGGGCAGTCAACGACAAGGCCGGCCTGATCCAGTGCGCAGCAGATGGCACGCTGTTCCTCGACGAGATCGCCGACCTGCCGCTCGCGATGCAGGTCAAGCTGCTACGCGTCATACAGGAAAAGAAGGTCCGACCGGTCGGTGCATCACGCGAAGAGTCCGTGGATGTGCGTATCCTGTCGGCAACCCACAAGAACCTGTCACGAATGGTGGCTGACGGCGAGTTCCGGGAAGACCTTTACTATCGAATCAACGTGATCGAGCTACCCGTGCCGGCGCTGCGCGAACGCGGCGACGATATTCTGCTCCTCGCCGGACACATTCTGCAGCGCCTGAACGCAGCGGCGGAACTTGACGACAGCGCCCGCGACGCGCTTATTGCCTACGGATTCCCCGGCAACGTACGCGAACTCGAGAACATGCTGGAACGTGCCGTAACCCTGTGCGCGGGGGGCAGGATATCGGCGGCCGACCTGCACATGCGGCAAAATACGGATGCCGGCGCCACGCAACCCGTATTGTCGGGCAGGCTTGGCGACCAGGTGGAGGACGTCCAACGGCAGGCCATTGTCGAAGCTCTTGAGAAAACCCGCTATAACAAGACCGCGGCGGCCAAGCTCCTGGGGCTGTCCTTCCGGCAACTCCGCTACCGAATCAAGAAACTCGGTATCGACTAACGTAGAAGGGCCTCCAGGCCCGATTCGCGGCTGAAGCCGCTCCAACGCTGACACAAATTGTCACTTTGTGACACGAAAGCGACAATGGGCAGACGCTTTGTCAGTTTCAGCCGACGCTGCTTATGGTGAGTTCGACACTGTCTTAGTAATAAATTCAATCACTTATCGCAGTTTCGATCAACTTGGCACGGCGTTTGCTTTATCTCTCGTACAGGCGATTTTGCCGTTTATTGAAATACTCTCAATTCATGGAGACGAAGAGATGAAGAAGCAACAAGGTTTTACACTTATCGAACTTATGATCGTAGTTGCGATCATCGGTATTCTGGCGGCAATCGCTATCCCGGCTTACCAGGACTACACCATCCGCGCGCAGGTTTCTGAAGGTCTGAACCTCGCTGCTGGTGCAAAAGCTGCCGTATCCGAGTACACGATGGACCGCGGCTCCTGGCCGGATAATAATCTTCAGGCTGGCCTCGCTACCAATGCAACCGACATCAACGGCAGCTACGTTACGTCGGTTGGTGTTGTTAGCAACGTAATCACCATCACATACGGTGGTTCACAGCCTGCACACTCGACGATCGCTGGCCAGAATATTACGCTCACAGGAACGATCAACGCCGGTTCGGTCGAGTGGGACTGCGCCACCGGTGGCGTTATCGCAGCGAAGCATCTGCCGGCGGCATGCCGCTAAGACACTAGCTAGAGCTTTTTGCTTTAGACTTAAGTCAGAAAAGCCCCGGCTCGCCGGGGCTTTTTTTTTCGCGAATCGATTGGCCCGATGAATAGTGTGAATCCCTTCACAGAACTGAACTCCGGCCAGCCGACCGCTCGTAGCAAAGCATCCATTTACGATAAACTGCTGTCAGGACACGGGCTGAGCGCCACCATGAACAACAGACAAACAGGCTTTACGCTAATCGAACTGATGATTGTCGTTGCTATCATCGGCATTCTTGCGTCGCTTGCCATCTCCTCCTACCAGACCTTCACGGTTCGTGCGCAGGTCGCCGAAGGCATCAACATGGCTGCCGGTGCGAAAGTCCCGGTTGTCGATGCGTTCAATATGGACGGCCAACCACCAATCGGCCGCGCCGAAGCCGGTATGTCGGTGGCCCCGACTGATACCAGGGGCAAGTACGTCAGCCAGGTCGACATCATCGATGGTCGTGTCGAGGTAACATTTGGTAACGACGCACACGCCGATATTTTTAATCAGACCGTGTCCTTCACGCCATACAGCGCGGCAGGTGGTGGAAGTGTAATCTGGCGCTGCGGCGCGGCGCCCGCGCCGGGCGGAGGCGCCACAGCGTTGACGGGCAACGGCGTAACGAGCCAGTATCAGGCGCCGACGGTGGCCACGCGCTACCTGCCGCCGACCTGCCGTAACTAGACTCTTTCCGGGCCTTTTGCAGGGCCTGTCGGTCGCCAAAATCGGCTAAATCCTGCGTTTTACTTAATCAAATTTGATAACTGTGAACAGCAGCACAAAATCCAGTTGAATCGGTAACTTGGATCAGTGAGACTGTAACGCTCACTAAACGCGAACGCTTGGAATTTCATGGCAGCAACCGCATCACAATCCAATCTCGCAGGCCTGCCACGGCGCCTGGTTCAGGATGGAATAATTTCTGAAGAACAGCTTCAGGAAGCGGGTGAGGCTGCCAGGAAGGAACGCCTGCCGCTCATCGCCTACCTCGTCGGCCAGGAACTGGCGGACGCGCGTGCCGTTGCCGTAGCCGCGTCGCACGAATTCGGTGTGCCCCTGCTGGATCTCGATGCAGTAGACATCGATCTGGATGTCATCAGGGCCGTCGAGCAAAACCTGATCACGAAGCATCGCGTACTGCCGCTGGTGAAGCGCGGCAAGCGCCTGTTCCTGGGAATTGCCGACCCAACAAACCTCCAGGCAATCGACGACATAAGGTTCGCCACTACGCTAAGCATAGATCCGGTCGTCGTCGAACAGGATAAGCTGGAAGAACGCATCAACAAGGCCATTGAAGCCGTCGACACCAGCATGGGCGGTCTCGATGACGACGATTTCGACCTTGAGAACCTCGATGTCGGCAGTGGCGACACTGAAGAAGACGAAATCCAGAAGGACGATGTTGAAGATGCGCCGGTGGTGCGCTTCGTCAACAAGGTGCTGCTCGACGCCATCAAGCGCGGCGCTTCGGATGTCCACTTCGAGCCCTACGAAAAGATTTTCCGCGTGCGAACCCGTCTCGACGGCGTCCTCAGCGAAGTGGCTCAGCCCCCGGTTATTCTTGCCAATAAGGTCTGTGCCCGCCTGAAAGTCATGTCGCGCATGGATATTGCCGAGCGTCGCGTACCACAGGATGGTCGTATCAAGATGCGCCTCAGCAAGAACCGCGCTATCGACTTTCGCGTCAACACCTGCCCGACATTGTTCGGCGAGAAGATTGTACTGCGTATTCTTGATCCGTCGAGCGCCAAGCTCGGCATCGAGATGCTGGGTTATGAAGACCACCAGCGCCTGCTGTACGAGAAGCACCTTGCCAAGCCGTACGGCATGATCCTCGTCACCGGCCCGACGGGTTCCGGTAAGACGGTTTCGCTGTATACAGGCCTGAATATGCTCAACACCGTCGACCGCAACATCTCGACCGCTGAAGATCCCGCAGAAATCAACCTCCCGGGGATCAACCAGGTCAATGTCAATCCAAAAGTTGGCCTGACCTTCGCATCCGCCCTGAAAGCGTTTCTGCGCCAGGATCCGGACGTGATCATGGTCGGTGAGATTCGTGACCTGGAAACGGCTGAGATTGCCATTAAGGCCGCACAGACCGGTCACCTGGTGCTATCGACGCTGCATACGAATGACGCACCCAAGACCCTGACCCGTATGGTCGACATGGGCGTTAAGCCCTACGCCATCGCGACGTCAGTCAGCCTGATCATCGCGCAGCGCCTTGCACGCCGTCTTTGCAACGGCTGCAAGGAAGTGAAGGACATTCCGCGCGAGGCGCTCGAGAAAGAAGGCTTCGCCGCTGAGGAGCTCGATGAGGGCGTGACTATTTTTGGCCCGAAAGACAAGGGCTGCAAGCTATGTAATAACGGCTACAAAGGCCGGCTGGGTATCTTCCAGGTTATGGAAGTGTCCGAAACGATGGGTCGCATCATCATGGAAGGTGGCAACGCGATGCAGATCGCGGATCAGGCGGCGCAGGAGGGGGTTATCGATTTACGGCGGGCCGGATTGAACAAAGTCAAGGACGGGGTTACCAGCCTTGAAGAGGTCAACCGGGTTACAATTGAGTAGTTAAATCAGGTAATTACACCGACAACGGATTCGAAAGATGGCTCAGACAGCAGTTGCAAGCAACACGCCGTTCCTCTGGGAAGGAACAGACAGAAACGGCAAGAAGATCAAGGGCAAGAGCCTTGCCAATGACGAGGCTTCGGTACGCGCGGACCTGCGGCGTCAGGGCGTGGTGCCAACGCGTATTCGAAAACAGAGCAAAGGCCTGTTCTCGGGCGGTGGCAAGATCGTGACCGGCGATATCGCACTATTCAGTCGCCAGCTGGCCACGATGCTGGCAGCAGGCATCCCTTTGGTCCAGTCATTCGAGATCGTTGGCAACGGCCATGAAAATGCTGCCATGCAGAAGCTCATCCTGTCGATTAAGGCGGATGTAGAAGGCGGTTCCGCACTGGCGGAGGCGCTTGCGAAACACCCGCTCTATTTTGATGATCTTTTCGTGAACCTGGTCGAGGCCGGTGAGCAGGCCGGTGCGCTCGAGTCGCTGCTGGACAAAGTCGCGACGTATAAAGAAAAGACTGAGGCCATCAAGAAGAAAATCAAGAAAGCGCTGACCTATCCGGCCGCTGTATTGGCCGTCGCCTTCATCGTTACGACCATCCTCCTGATTTTCGTTATTCCCTCGTTTGAAGACCTGTTCAGAGGCTTCGGCGCCGATCTGCCGTCGTTTACCCGCATGGTCATCGACCTGTCGGCATTTGTGCGGACCCAGGGCGTGTTCATTGCTGCCGGTATCGGTATCGCAGTCGGTTCATTTCTGTACTTCCAAAAGCGCTCACGCAAGTTCAGGCATTATCTCGACCGCCTGATGCTCAAGCTCCCGATCATTGGCCCCATCATGCAAAAGGCGGCTATCGCTCGCTACGCACGTACCCTGTCG
>JAHEGH010000013.1:5509-61583 GCA_024639825.1 Gammaproteobacteria bacterium | reverse complement strand
TGGTCGATCCAGTCGCGCAGCTTGCCGATAACAAAGTCCGCCTCGTCGCGCTCGTTATACGCGGAGTAAACTCTGATCGGCTCGCCCTCCGCGCCTTCGGTCCAGAGGTTCTTGCCGAGTCGCGATGCGTTGTTTGCGATGACGGCGTTGGCGGCATTCAGGATCGTCGCGGTCGAGCGGTAGTTTTGTTCCAGTTTGACGACCCGGGTGCCCGGAAAATCTTTTTGAAACTGATGAATGTGCTCAACGCGTGCGCCGCGCCAGCGATAAATAGACTGGTCGTCATCACCGACGACAAACGGCACGCCATCACCGCCGGCGAGCAGCCGGAGCCAGGCGTACTGAATGGCATTCGTGTCCTGGAATTCGTCGACCAGCAGGTGCTGAAAGCGTCGACGGTAGTGCGCCAGTAGCTCTTCGTTGTCACGCAGCAGCTCATGGGCGCGCAACAGCAATTCCGCGAAATCGACTAGGCCGCCGCGCTGGCAGATTTCCTCGTAGGACCGATATAGCGCGATCATCTGGTGACGATTCGAATCACCTTCGTCATCCAGGTGCTGCGGACGCAGGCCCTCGTCTTTCTGTGCATTGATGAACCACTGGATCTCCTTGGGAGCCCAGCGGCTGTCATCGACCTCGAGGCTTTTGAAGAGACGCTTGATCAGCCGCAGTTGGTCATCGGAGTCGATGATCTGGAAACCCTGTGGGAGCCTGGCTTCACGCCAGTGGCGCCGGAGCATGCGATGCGCGAGGCCGTGGAAGGTGCCGATCCACAGGTGTTGCACGGGGACCTTGAGCAGCCCTTCGATGCGGTGCCGCATCTCCGCGGCCGCTTTGTTGGTAAAAGTAACCGCAAGCAGACTGTGCGGCGATATACCTTCGACGTCGATTAGCCAGGCTGCGCGGTGCACAAGCACGCGCGTCTTGCCGCTGCCGGCCCCCGCGATGATCAGGGCTGGCTCAGCGGGCGCAGTAACCGCCTGACGCTGCGCGTCGTTGAGGTTTTCGAGGATTGGTGTGACGTCCATCTGGCGCTGACAACCGGGCCTGAAGCCTGCCGGGGAAAGCGCGAAAGTTTAGCAGTATTACTGCTGCCAACGAACGCCTATTAAGTACCGGGTGCGGTCATATTGAATACGGATGTCGTTCGAGACTCTTTCGTAGAGCTCCGCCTCGGCGACGATACTGATATGCCGGGTCACCCGGTAGGACGCCAGTAGCGCACCGTCGACAGACTCTTGCGTCTTGCGCCCGGCCGTTGGCTCGTGGAATGCGAAGGCGTTAGGGAAATCATAAAGGTTATAGGTGCCGCTGGCCTCAAAGTCGAGGCGACCGCTCGGCGACCAGTGGAATTCGAACCCGAAACTGTCGCGCGTGTAGTCGTTGTAGCCCACGTACTGATCGGTGCGCTCGGTGCGCTGAATATCAAAGCCGAACCACATGTTGCGGCCGAGCCGCTGGCGGGCGCGCATCGACAGCGCCACATAGTCATAGCGAATATTCGGGTTGCCAACGCGTTGCTGGCCATCCAGATCGAAGGCGGGCCGATCGCCGTAGCGGCGGCTGTAGTAGTCAGCCGTCACCCGCAGCAGCGAGGTGCTCGTGAATTTGAACTGGCCGTAAGCGCTGAAGAGGAAATACTCGTGGTCATACTCCGGGAGGTCGCCCGCTTCCTCATAGTTCCAAAGCTGACCTTTGGCGCGTACGCCGAACGACAGCTTTTCGCCGGATTGCCTGGCCGAGAACTCGGGGCCGTAGCGCACGTAGTTCATTCGATTGTCGACATCGACGCCGCCACTGCTTCGTGGCAGGCCGTTATCAGGGTCATAGTAGACCTCATCATTCTGTGCGATCTTGAAGGCACTATAGACACGGCGGTCGCGTCCATTTTCCTCGCGCCGGTATTCACTGCCGACACTAAGTTCGTGCAGGTATTCGTTCGCGTTTTCGAATTCCTTGTCGGGGTAATACCGACCGGCAAGCCGATAGGCGCCGTAGAATCCCTCAAACGGCAAACTGTTAATTTGATATTTTGCCGACAGGGAGAGCGGGACAAATGCTCCACTCTGAACCTCCGGCACTACCACGGGCCGGGTCGGGTCAGACAGGTCAAGATACGGCTGGTCAGGCGACCTGAAGATATTGCTGTCATTGCCATAGCCAACAGTCGCATGCAGCTCCAGCTCGGTGAAGTCGCGCCTCTCTTCACGCTCCTCGACCAGCACCTCGAAGTCAGTCGGCTGTTCCTGCTGAACCCGAATCCGGGAAATGGCCACGACTGCGAATTTCTGTAACTTGGGATTTACGTCCTGGTCGCGCGCGAGCCGGAACCAGCGCAACGCTTCATCCAGTTCGCCAAGCGCATAGGCGTTCAGGCCCAGGTTGTAGTGTGCGGCGATGCGCAAAGTCGGGTCCCCGACCGCTCGCAGGAGGTGCTCTCTCGCCCGGATGTGCTGCTTGGCACGATAATGGGCAACCCCCGTGTTGTAGTGAAGCAGCGGGCTATCGAGGCCGCCCTCCGCGGCCTGGCTGTAGCGCAACAGCGCGGCCCAGTAGAGATCATCCCGGAACAGCCGGTTGCCGTCGGCAAAGTATTGTTCGGCGGACATCGCGTGCGCTGTGCCTGTGGGCATGAGCGCAGCGATGGCCGCCATCAGAGCGAGAATCGCGGTGATGAAAATCTTGTTCTGCATGCAGAGCGTGGCCAAACGTTATGTCAGATATTGGAGCATATCGGTAATTGCGCTCATTAAACTATGACGTGGCGCAAAAAAATCCCCCCGAAAGCGTCACAAACGGGGGGATTTCGATGTTTTTTGCGCCTGGCCGGGCGGCGTCAGGCGCTGGCTGGCGACTTATGGGGCAGAATCCGGGTCGCCGTCGCTGGAATCATCATCAGATTCATCATCGTCATCTTCTTCGTCGAATTCGTCGTCGTCGACATCCTCGCCGTCTTCGAACTCATCTTCGTCTTCCATTTCGTCTTCATCGTCAAAGTCGTCATGCTCGAACTCGTCTTCCATTGCGTCTTCTGACTCGTCTTCAAACTCGTCTTCCATCGCGTCGTCCGACTCGTCTTCGCCTGAGGAAGCATCGTCCGAATCGTCGTCATATGCGTCGTCGCTCCCTGACTCGTCCTCATCTTCCCAGTCTTCCTTCTCTACGTCATCGTCGTCAGGGCCGTCCATCTTCGCGATGGTGCTGTCCAGTTCCGATACGTCATCAAGGACGATCATGGTTACGTCGAGGTCATCAAAGTCCTCTTCGGCGCGGGCCGTGGCCGGCGCGAATGCCATCAAGGTCAGCACCAGGACGGCAAAAAACACGTTTAACGATTTCATTGACCTACTCCATTAGCTCACTGCGACACGTAACCGGAATGTGCGTTTACGGTCATCATGCTCGAGCCGCGCAAGCACTTCGCCACCCACTGAGGAGAGAGCGATGAGTTCGAGCGGCAAGAAATTCTTGCCTTCTACCAGGCTGGTTTGCCAGGTAATTTCACGCTGACCGGGGAAGCCCGCGAGTTCAATGCCATCGGGCAAGGTAACGGTCAGCGTCGCCGCCTCAAGTGCCGAGGCCGATGCAAATACGAGGTTCACGGTACGGGGTTCCTCGAGCGTCATCGTAACTCCCGGAATGCTGGCCTCCGGCTGCGGCAGGTTGGGCGTTGTCAGGAATGCAGCGCCGACAAACCAGAGGACCAGGCCGGCGGCGATGGCCGAACCAAATCCGGTCAGGACCCAGCGATTACGCTGGCGGCGCGATCCCTCATGCGTCGCACGAGCCATCGCCTGTTCGTAGAAACCGGCGTCGGCTGAGGGCGTCGGATAATCCCTCAATAGTTCGAGGATTTCCTGATCCTGTCTTTCCAAGTCACTGTTATTCATGGTTTCTGTCCTGTCTGGCCCTTACACGAACGGCGCTAGGAAAAGGTTCCCGTTTCGATAAGAATTTCGCGCAAGCGCGCTCGGGCACGGTGGAGCCGTGACTTCACCGTCCCGACGGGTATTCCCATAAGGGTATGAATTTCATCGAGTTTATAACCTTCGGTGTCGTGCAAAAGCACAATCAGGCGATGATCGTCGCTGAGCTGCTGCAGGGCCAGATCCAGCTGATTCAGCTTCTCGAGACGGCGCTGATCCTGCTCCGGGTTCTCGGTGCCCGCAAAGCCCTCTATACCGTCGACCGGCAGGAAGCCCTCCTCGACGGTATGCATGCGGCGGCGGGCAAAGCGCCGCTGCTCGTCGATGAACAGGTTGTACATAACGCGAGACAGCCAGGAGCCCGGATCGTCGATTGCGACGAGATCGTCGAGTTTGCCGTAGGCTTTTATCAGCAATTCCTGAAACAGGTCCTCGGCCTCGGCCTTGCGGCTGGTCAACCGGAACGCGAGCCGGTACAGCCGATCGAAGTGCGGCTGCACCAACCGCTGGAACAGCTGTTTGTTGATTTCATCACTCATCTTGTACGCTTACAGCTCAATTCGTCGTTGTGGATCACGACCATGCTCGAATCCTGTCGCTTGTGTGGCTCTTCTAATGTCATTCCGTGGATGACCGAAGGGCGCCATCAGGACCTTATCTACTACAAATGCAAGGGCTGTACCCTCTGGAACTACGATTTAGAGTGTGGCCTTGATCAGGCACAGTACACCGAAAACTATGTTAGCCCGCTTGATAAGTATCACAAAACTAACGTAGACATCCGCCAGAGCTGGAACTTCCTGCGTCAGTATGCCACGCAGCCCGGATCACTCATGGATATCGGCTGCGGCAACGGTTGTTTGCTGTACCTTGCGCGCGAAGAAGGTTGGGAGGTGCGTGGTATGGAACTGCTGGAATATAGCGCCAACAATATCCGTGAAGACCAGGGCATCGACGTCACGGTTGCGAACTTTCTTGACTACGACAATCCGGGCGGTGAACTGTACGATGTGGTTGTTCTCCGGCATGTCCTCGAGCACCTGCCTGATTCGGTGCATGCCATGAAGCAGATCAGCCGCTTACTGAAACCGGGCGGCCTGTGTCTGCTTGAGTTTCCGAATACTCGCTCATTCAGTTATGCCGTGAAGCGCTTCTTCAAGAACCGCGGTTTGCGCAACAAGAAATATTCGGCCGAATGGCGGCCTGGACACGCCAACGAATTCTGTCGGGCCTCGTTTGAACTGCTGCTCACGAAATCCGGCTTCGAGTTGGTTGTCTGGCGCACCTACTCGTCCAAGCCGCTGGCGAATTTCGTGTATCGATATTTTCCGTTCGCGAGCAAGGCGCGTGCGCTGGTGCGCAAAAGGCTGAGCTAAAAATTGAGCTGAAACAGCAGGTAGTGATCAACCAGCAGTGCCGCAAACAGGAACCCAAGGTAGCTGATCGAAAACCGGAAGGTTTTCATCGGTAGTTCCACGTCATCGGGCTCGCGGTACATTCGGATCGCGTAATAGAGAAAATACACATCCAGGACGACTGCAGTCAGCAGGTAGATAATGCCGCTCATGCCGATCAGGTACGGCAGGATCGTCACCAGTACGAGCATAATTGTGTAAAGAAGAATGTTCAGCCGCGTGTACGCTTCGCCGTGTGTGACCGGCAACATCGGAATGTCGACTTTCGCGTATTCTTCCTTGCGAGCGATGGCCAGCGCCCAGAAGTGCGGCGGTGTCCACACGAACACGATCAGGAACATCAGCAGCGCGCCCGCTTCAACTTCGTTCGTGACAGCGGTCCAGCCGAGAACCGGTGGCGCAGCGCCTGCGGCACCGCCGATCACAATGTTCTGCGGCGTCGCCCGCTTCAGCCAGACCGTGTAAACCACCGCGTAACCGATCAGCGAGACAAACGTGAGAATCGCCGTCAGCGGGTTAACGAGCAGCACGAGTATGAGCATCGAGATGATGCACAGGATCGTTGCGAAGACGAGCGCCGACCTTTCGGTCAGCTTGCCCTGTGGCAGCGGCCGGCCCCGGGTACGCATCATCTGAATATCGATGCGCGCGTCAAGAATGTGGTTGAAGACAGCCGCCGAGGATGAGGCCAGGCCAATACCGAGCGTCCCGAAAACGAGCGGTGCGACACCGGGCCATCCTGGCACGGAGACAAACATGCCCACGATAGCGGTGAACACAATCAACATGACTACCCGAGGCTTGGTCAGCTCGTAGTAGTCCTGCCAGTTCATGTGTGTTTCTACCGTCGTGTTCACTCGGATTTCCAACTAGCCGATGCGGGAAAGCTCCAGCAAGTGCTTGATATCCTCAACCATGGCGCTCGGCTCGATGTCCGGGCGGAAATACAGAACAAGATTCCCGAGCGGATCAACCAGAAAATAGCCACCGGATGCGAGGTCTGCGGGCTTCTTGTTTTCCAGCAAGTCACTGAGATTGCTGTCCTGCAGCGTTATCAGGCCCTGATGCTCATCGGCAAGCAGCACTGTATCGGGCGCCGTATCGCCGTGCAAGAAGACCCGCAGCAGGCGGTCCATTTCCTTACCCAGCATGAGGCGCGACTGGCGCAGCGTATAGAGCGAGTACTCACAGCCCTCGTCGCAGGCTGCCGAATTTGCGTAGATCAGGGACCAGTGCCCATCGGTGGGGGCGTGCAGAGGCGATTCGGGCAGTGTCTCGGTCAGGTTGATGATGGGTTCGAGTAATACGCCATTGTTAGTGCGTCCGTCGGGCGTTAGTCCCTGTCCGCCAAAGTACAGCCAGGTGGCTAGCGCCAGCGGCCCCAGGAAGACGGCGGCAACCAACAGCAGCTGGACACGTCCTTTTGTTGTCTTTTCAGTAGTCATTATTTGAAGCGCTTCTTGCGATAGTTCCAGATTAGAAGGCCGGAGAGAACGGCGCCCATGGCGAACCATTGCAGCGCGTAGCCAAAATGTTTGCCCGGGCCGAACTCGGTAGGTACCCAGCGGCGGAAGAAGCCATGTTCTTCATCTTGATCCATGAGGAGAACGAACGGTTGCACCTCACGACCGAGCGCGGCCGCAACCTCTTCCGATGAGGGATAGACCGCGCCCTTGGGCCAGTCATCCTTTGCATTGACCGCCTCGCCCATCTTCATGCCGGCGCGCGGCAGGGACCCGGCGCGACCGCGCACGGTCAGGCGATTTGCAGGCAGAACAAGCCGGGAAAGATCAAGCGGCTCGCCCGTTTTCTCTATCCAGCCTCGATTCACGAGCAATACCGGTTCTCCGCTTAGCCCGACAAGTGGCGTAATAACGTAGTAGCCGCGACGGCTGTTAACGATAATATTCTCGAGCAGGAACTGGTGTTCGCTGTCGTATTGTCCCGTTGCCTGCAGGCGCTGGTGGGGTCGCACTTCCATACCGTGTTGCCAGGGTGCGAAGCCTGTCTCGTCCTTAAATAGCTGCTGATCGGCACGCTTTTCGAGCCCGCGGCTTATCTGCCACGCGCAGAGACCCGCGAACTGGATAACGAGAATCGTTCCGATCAGGAGGGGCAACCAGGAAGGTAATGGCTTTTTGGTCGTGTTGTTCACGCTATACTGCGCGCTCATCTTCTATATGTATTGATCATGAAGTTAATAGTCTTCATCTTACTGGCCGCTATCCTGGTCAGCCTCGGTTCGGGCTTGTTCTACCTCTCCGGCAAGCGTCACGATTCGCATAAGGTACAGCGGGCGTTACAGATTCGCGTTGCGCTGTCGGCCATGCTTGTGCTGTTCCTGCTCATATCCTACCTGATGGGCTGGCTGCAGGCCTGACCAAGAGCAAAACGGGCGCCGAAGCGCCCGTCGTTGATCCTGATTCGGTACCGGACACCCTATTCCCGAAATAGGGTGTCCGGTACCTATATTTACATCCAGTAGACGAAGACATACAGGCCAATCCAGACGACGTCGACAAAGTGCCAGTACCATGCGACGGCCTCGAAGGCGAAGTGCTTGTCCGGCGTGAAGTGCCCCTTTATCACGCGGAAGAAGATAATCGTCAGCATGATTGCGCCGATGGTTACATGCATGCCGTGGAAGCCGGTCAGCATGAAGAACGTTGAACCATAGATACCGGATGACAGGGTCAGGTTCAGGTCTTGGTAGGCGTGGACGTACTCAACGCCCTGCAGGTAGACGAACACGAAGCCGAGCAGGAATGTCGCCGCAAGGAAGATAGACAGCTGAGTACGTCTTCCCGCAATCAATGCGTGGTGTGCGATCGTTACCGTGATTGATGAAGTCAGCAGCAGTGCTGTGTTAATCAGCGGCAGGCCCAGCGGCGGCATTACCTCGTAATCACCGCCAATGTTTCCCGGACCATTTGTCGGCCAGGTGCTCTCAAAGCCTTCCCATAACAACAGGTTCGTAAAGAAGTTGTTGCTCTCGCCACCGAGCCACGGAATGGCCATATTGCGAGCGTAGAACAATGCGCCGAAGAAGGCGGCAAAGAACATGACTTCCGAAAAGATGAACCAGAACATTCCCTGTCGGAACGACGCATCGACCTGTGCGTTGTACAGGCCACCCTGGCTTTCACCGATGACCGCGCCAAACCAGCCTGTGACCATGAAGATGATGATCGCAAGGCCTGTCAGCATGATGTAAAAGCCGGCGCCTGCCCCGTTTAGCCAGCTCGACACGCCTACCATGAGGAACAGCAGGCCAAGTGAGCCGACGGCGGGCCAGTGGCTGCCGTGTGGGACGTAATAATGTTCGTCTGAGTGAGTCGTCATTTTGATTCTCTGGAATTCAAGAGCGTTCTTAGTTCGACGCCACGCGCGCGGTGTCGAAGAATGTGTATTGCAGTGTAATGGTGTCCACGTAGTCCGGCAGGTCCGGATCGACGATGAACTGCAGCGGCATAGCCCGCTCCTCGCTGGCGGCGAAAGACTGGCTGTTGAAGCAGAAGCATTCGATCTTCACGAAGTGCTCAGCCGCTGCGACTGGCGCTACGCTCGGCACGGCCATTGCAACCTTGTCTTCGCCGGTCATGTTTTTCGCCGTGAACGTGGCGAAGTACATCTGGCCGGGGTGGACGATCATGCTGTCCGCGTCCGCCGCAAACTCGAAGGGCGCGTATGAGTTGACGGTCGTTACAAACTCAACGCGAATGTCGCGATCGAGATCTGGCGCTTCCGTTACCGCCACCGCCTCCGTATTGGTGCGACCACCGAATCCGGTAATTTCGCAAAATACGTCGTACAGCGGCACGAGCAGGTAGCCAAAACCAAACGCACCCACAACCACGACCAGCAGCGAAAGCACCAGGTTGCGATTTGCGTTGTTTTTCGGCTCGGAACTCATACTCATCCTGTTCAGGAGCGGACGACGCCCATCATGATGAAGCCGATATAGAACGCCAAAGCAACCGCCACAAAGATCAGGGTCGTGCGACGAATATTCTTTTTGCGTTCAAGCTCGTCCATATCTTACTCGAAAGATTCGTTTGCGATACGCGCCTTGGGCGGCGTCGTAAACGTATGCCACGGTGCCGGTGACGGTACCGTCCATTCAAGTCCGTGTGAACCTTCCCATACGCGGTCCGTAGCCTTGGCGCCCTTCTTCGCGGTCAGGAGGACCGCCACGAAGATCAGTTGCGACAAGCCGAAGCCAATAGCGCCGACACTGGAAACCAGGTTGAAGTCAGCGAACTGGACCGAGTAGTCCGGGATGCGGCGTGGCATACCTGCCAGGCCGAGGAAGTGTTGCGGGAAGAACGTGAGATTGACAAAAATAGTAGACATCCAGAAATGCAACTTGCCAAGAGTCTCGTTGTACATGTGCCCCGTCCACTTCGGCAGCCAGTAGTAGGCGCCGGCCATGATGGCGAACACCGAACCCGGTACGAGCACGTAGTGGAAGTGTGCGACAACAAAATAGGTGTCGTGGTACTGCACGTCGGCCGGCTGGATGGCGAGCATCAGGCCCGAGAATCCGCCGATCGTAAACAGGAAGACAAACGCGAGCGAGAACAGCATCGGCGTCTCAAAGGTCATGGACCCGCGCCACATTGTTGCAACCCAGTTGAAGATCTTCACGCCCGTCGGGACCGCGATGAGCATGGTCGCAAACATAAAGAACAGCTGACCCGTCAGCGGCATGCCGACAGTAAACATGTGGTGTGCCCAGACGATGAACGACAGGAACGCGATACACGATGCGGCGTAAACCATCGAGTCGTGACCGAACAGCTTCTTGCGTGCAAACGTCGGAATGATCTCCGACACGACACCGAAGGCCGGCAGGATCATGATGTATACCTCGGGGTGCCCGAAGAACCAGAAGATGTGCTGGAACATGACGGGGTCACCACCGCCGGCCGCGAGGAAGAAGCTCGTGCCGAAGAACTGGTCGGTCAGCAGCATCGTGACAGCGCCGGCCAGTACCGGCATTACCGCGATAAGAAGGTAAGCCGTAATAAGCCAGGTCCAGACGAACATCGGCATCTTGAGAAGCGTCATGTCCGGTGCGCGCATGTTGATGATCGTTACGATGACGTTGATGGCGCCCATGATCGAGCTCAGGCCCATAAGGTGCACGGAGAAGATCAGGAACGGGAACGCATCGCCGGTCTGCAGGATGAGTGGTGGGTACATCGTCCAGCCACCGGCAGGCGCGCCGCCCGGCATAAACAGCGTTGAAAGCAGGATGCCGAACGCGATTGGCAGAATCCAGAACGACCAGTTGTTCATGCGCGGCAACGCCATGTCGGGCGCACCGATCATCAGCGGGATCATCCAGTTGGCGAGGCCAACAAAGGCCGGCATGACCGCGCCGAAGACCATGATCAGGGCGTGCATCGTGGTCATCGAGTTAAAGAACTCGGGGTGCACAAACTGCAGGCCGGGAATGGCGAGCTCCGAACGAATGACCATTGCCATCGAGCCGCCGATAAAGAACATCAGCAGGCTGAAGACAAGGTACATCGTGCCGATGTCCTTATGGTTGGTCGAGAACAGCCAGCGCCCGATGCCCTTGGTAGGGCCGTGGTCGTGGTCGTCGTGGTCCGCGGCGTGGGTGTCTACGGTAGTAGCAGTCATACCTTTAATACTCCGAAATATTGCTTATTGCGCGCTGGCGAGCTTGGCGCCGTCGTCTTTGCGGGTGTTGACCCAGGCCTGGAAGGCGTCGGGCTCAACGACTTCGACAACGACGGGCATGTAGCCATGGTCCTTGCCACACAACTCAGCGCACTGGCCGCGATAGGTGCCGACCTCATTCGCCTTGAACCAGGTCTCGTTAACGATGCCCGGAATCGCATCCTTCTTGATGGCCAGCTCAGGAACCCACCACGAGTGGATGACGTCATTGGATGTCAGTAGCAGGCGAACCTTCGCGCCCCTGGGCACGACCAGCGCGTTGTCAACGTCAAGCAGGTAGTTATCGACGGCGTTTACATCAACGCCCGACTGTTTGCGACGCGCATCAACACTGGGACGTGCAAGGCTGGAATAAAACTCGACACCCTGGTCCTGGTATCGGTAGTGCCATTTCCACTGGTATCCCGTTATGACGACGGAAAGATCGGGGTCGCGTGTATCTTCGAGCTTGATCATTGTTTCCGCCGCTGGCACGGCCATGATCAGCAGGATGACGACCGGGATCGCAGTCCAGATGACTTCGGCAGCTGTGCTGTGCGAAAACGTCGCGGGTTTCGCACCCTGCGATTTACGATGCTTGAAGAGCGAGATGATCATCACGCCGAATACGATGATGCCGATGGCGACACACCACCAGAAAACCATCATATGAAGGTCGTAGGTCTCCGCACTGAGGTCGGTAACGCCTTTGGGCATATTCAGTGCCCATTCGGCATTCGCCGTAGTGGCCATTACCAGGCCCAGCAGGCCCCAAAACGATTTTCGTATCATTAGTTGTCCACCCTGCAACCGCCGAAACGATCGCAATCTGTCTAATATTCCGGATGTTGACGAATACTGGAACTGCCAGTGAGCGCTGGCCCGGTGACGCCGGGAATTCGCCGATCGGCCGGTTTGACCGCGCTGCCAGTCAAAAAAGCTCGGGCAGTGTACTTAAATCGCCGCGTCCATGCAATCCTTCTGATATTAATCTTGATGAGATTAATTCTTATTTAACAAAGGCTTAGCTGCGTAACGGAATGCGATCTGCATCAATTTTATAGTTCATTGGGTCGTTTCTTGGGCCGCCTCCCCAGCAATGTCCGTAAACGAGCTCAAGGTCGAGCACGATCTTGCCGTCCGCGCGCCCTGAGGCAAGCGCGTCGGTCATTATCTGAAAGCGGCGCCTGCCGAGCAGGCCGCGACCACGTCCGGCAAGGGCGTTCCGGGCGCCCGCCCGCGTCAGGTCCGCGAACAGTCTGTCGGGTGTTGCATAGCTGACCTGCAAACGATCGACATCCAGCACAGGGTCGCGGAGGCCGGCACGGACCAGTCCGTCACCGATGTCGTGCATGTCCGGGAATGGATTCACATGTGCACGATCGTCGACAGCAGCCCAGGCCTGTGCGAGCTCGCGAAGACTGTCGGGCCCCAGCGTGGCGAAGGCAAACACGCCGTCCTTCTTGAGGACGCGCGACACCTGCTCGAAGACGGCCTGGGGATCGGGCGTCCACGGTAACAGCTGGTTGGATACGACCATATCGAACGACTCGTCGGCGAACGGCAGCTGTCGTGCGTCGGCCTGCACGAAGGTCGAACGGGAAAACCAGCGCTTGTTCCTGCGCGCGGTACCCAGCATGACGTGACTGAGATCGAGCGACACGAAATGCGCCCGCCTGAAGCGCTGGCGAAGCATGCGCCCTGTTGCGCCGGTTGCGGACCCCAGGTCGAGTACGGTTTCCGGTTGCAACAACAACGGCTCAAGGCGCCCGAACAGCCCATCGCGGGTGACGGTATGGACGAAATCCGCACCGTCAAAGTGCGGCGCCGCGCGGTCAAAACGCCGTTGAATGTCTCGCTGTCGCAGCATGGGCGAACCGTATCATGCTTTTTCTGTGTTTCGCGGCGAAAGAAGGCTGGCCGGCAAAGCCAGCGGCGACAACAATGGTGGGATGCTGATGCGCGCCTTCGACAGAGCGGTCATGCCCCTGCGCTGCGTCTTCTGTGGCACGCGAACATACGAGGACGAACGGTGCATTTGCGGTGGTTGCGATGCGGACCTGCCGCGAGTCGAGTCGCCGCCTCCCCCGGTTTCGTCGCCCTGCGCGTATGAGATCGCACCGCTTGCCTACGAGTTTCCCGTCGACGCCGCCATCAAGGCGCTCAAGTTTCGCAGAAGACTTTTCTACGTGCCGGCACTGGCACAACTCCTCTGCGATGCGTGCTCGGCGTTGCCGCCTGATATCGACGCTGTCCTGCCGGTTCCTCTGCACTGGCGCCGTCGGTGGCTTCGCGGTTTCAACCAGGCGCTCGAAATTGCAGGACCGGTAGCGCGCCATCTGGATGTACCGATTGTCACGAATGTCGTTCGCAGACGAGCAACGCGGTCGCAGTCGGGTCTGCATGCAAGGGAGCGCGCCGGCAATATGCGATCGGCATTCGCCCTGCGCGGCAGGCTTGAGAGCGAACACCTCCTCATCGTCGACGATGTGATTACAACGGGGTCCACGATCCACGAAATCGCCCGACTGGCCAGGCGTGCGGGGGTACCAAAGATCAGTGCGCTGGCCGTGGCGCGCGCCTGATCGTGGCGCCTTGATCTAGGTCATGGATGGCCGTACAGGCCAGGAGGAACATGATCGATGCACGTACAGATTCCTAACAGGGCCACCCGATGCAGCGGCATACCAATGCTCCACCTGCGCTCGTCACGATCATTGTGGCGGGAGCTCTTTCATGTTCGGCCGCCAGCCGAGCGGATGAGGGTGTTGCTGTCGAAACGCCCGTGGAACAAATCACGGTTGTTGCCCACAAGGATCGCCGCTCGATACGGAACGTCGCTGCGAATGTTACGGCGCTGTCGCGCGACGCCCTGAAAAATGACCTGGCGACGTCGCTAAATGACGTATTCCGCTATGTACCGGGTGTCGATTACGAGGCCGCAGGCACCCGCTTCGGGACAGAGGGCATCAACATTCGCGGGATCGGCGGTAATCGCGTGGCGATACTCGTCGATGGAGTGGCGTTGTCCGACCAGTTTGACGTGGGAAGTTTCTCGAACGCCACGAGGGACTTTATCGACGCAGGGCTGATCCAGAGTATCGAAGTACTGCATGGGCCGTCGTCGGCACTGTATGGCAGTTCCGCCATCGGCGGCGTCGTGGCAGCACGCACGCCGGATCCATCTGAGCTCAGCGGCACGACAGGCCATGGTGGCGATGCGCTGGTGACCTGGCATGGTGAAGACTCGAGCCGGCATGGAAAAGTCCTGACAGCAATCGGCAGTCCTGAGCGGGGATTGCTGCTGGGGGCGAGCTGGCGTGAGGGAGAACAGACAGATTCGGCGGCGGCAGACGCCGCGGTGGACACGCGCAACTACACACGGCGCGCCGGGCTCGTGAAGTTCGTCACCGAAGATCGCCTGGGCGGCACCTGGCGGATGTCGCTGCAGCACCAGGATTCTGCGATCGATTCGAGCCTGAATTCGCTCCTCGGCACCGGCCGTTATCGCTCGACGACTGCGCTGCTCGGTGACGACAACTATCAAATGGACCTGGTAAATGTTTCCTACGACTTCGTCGGAGATTGGTCGGTATTCGACACGGGTGTCGTAAGAGCGTTTTACCAGGACGCTGAGATCAGGCAGTTTACGCTCGACGAACGCGCCGACGCCCGCACACCGGTTTCGATTGATCGTTTCTTCTCGTTCGCACAGCAGACGCAGGGTCTCGAGCTGAACCTGTGGAAAGACCTGACCGGCGACGCCGTCGCGCACCGCATCGGTTTCGGCCTTGCCTGGCGCGATCACCTGATCGAGGAGTATCGTGATGGCCTGCAGACCACGCTGGATACAGGCGAGCAGACCAAGGATCTTCTGGGCGAAGTTTTTCCATTGCGTGATTTCCCGATCAGCAATACGGTTGAAGCGGGCATCTACATCGAGGACTCGATGTCATTCGGCGACTGGATCGTCATTGCGGCAGTTCGTGCCGATCGCTTCGAACTGAAGCCGCGCCTCGATCCAATGTACGCGGAAGACTACCCCTTTAGCGCGCTCGTGCCGCTCACCGAATCCGACGTTTCTCCGAAACTGGGGCTGATCTACCAGGTCAATGACCTGATTGATCTCTATGCACAGTACTCGCATGGATTCAGGGCGCCGCCGTACGCAGATGCCAACATCGGTCTCGAAATACCGCTGTTCAATGTGCGGGCAATCCCGAATCCGGACCTGACCTCGGAGTCGTCCGATGGACTGGAGTTAGGGCTGCGCGTAGTGGGTTCCGATGTGACGGCGCGGCTGGCTTTCTTCCAGACGCGATATGAAGACTTTATCGAGTCAAAAGTTCGACTGGGAGTTGATCCGGAATCGGGGCGGGTTTTGTTTCAGTCACAGAATCTCCGCGAGACCGAAATCAGTGGCGTCGAGGGCGCGATTTCCTGGCGATTCGGCGAGCAGCGGTCGTGGAGTTTCGATCTTTCCGCATTCTATGCCAAGGGCCGGAACAGAGAGACGGGCGAGCCACTGAACTCCGTCGGACCGCCGCAAGCCATCGTTGGTCTCAACTGGTATTCAGACGACGAGCGTCGGCAAATGCGACTAAAGGCGACGCTGACTGACGACTGGTCCGGGCGCGATGCGACAGGTGGTGCGCTGGTTGAGCCATCGGGATACGCCGTTCTCGATTTCTACCTGATGCAGCGGCTTGGACGACAGATGAGCGTCCGCGCCGGAGTGCACAATCTTGCAGACCGAACCTACTGGCATTGGGCCGACGTGCGGGGCCTGTCCCCCGACGATCCGATGCTGCCTTATCTCGCTCGTGCCGGGCGCAGTGCCTCGCTTAGCGTAAACGTAAATTGGTAAGAAATGACCAGGGAGAACATTTCATGACGTACAACAATTACAGACTGCTCGTACCGTTACTGGCACTGCTGGTGTTCGGCTGCACAAAAGTCGATGCTGGCGACGCCAGCGTCGCCGACACGGCCGTGCACGATGCGGAAGTGGCGGTAGCGTCTACCGACGAACTGATGGCCAAGGGCCAGGGCGTCTACAACGCCAACTGCGCTGCTTGCCACCAGCCCAACGGCCAGGGCCTGACCGGAGCGTTTCCACCGCTCGCCGGCAGCGACTACCTCAAGGGTGATCGCAAGAAGGTCATGGGCGCTGCGTTGTTTGGCTTGTCGGGACCGATCACCGTTAACGGTGTCGAGTACAACGGCGTAATGCCAAGCCTGGGCCATCTGCCCGATCAGGATCTCGCCGCGGCGTTGACGTACGTATTTGGTTCGTGGGGCAACGATGGTGCAGCCGTAAGCGTTGCGGAAGTTACCGCATTGCGTGCGGAGCTCGGCCAGACTGATCGCGCCGCTGGCGAACGTCATCAGGGCGCAACGGAAGGCGAGCTCACCTACCAGGGCGCGCCGTCAGCCATGTCGGGTGAGGACATTCGTCAGGTGATGGCCGCCGGTGGTCCGGTGCTGAGCGAAGCCGAGTTCGGCACGGCGACACAGCTGTATTTCGAGCGCTGTGCGGGCTGCCATGGTGTGCTCCGCAAGGGTGCGACGGGCAAGCCGCTAACGCCGGATATTACGAAGGAAAAAGGCACGGATTACCTGAAAGCGTTGATCACCTACGGTTCGCCGGCGGGTATGCCGAACTGGGGCACCTCGGGCGAAATGTCCGCCGAACAGATCGATATCATGGCTCGCTTCCTGCAGCAGGAACCACCCGCACCGCCCGAGTACGGGATGCCGCAAATGAAGGCGAGCTGGAACCTGATCGTTGCGCCGAAAGACCGCCCGACGAAGCCGCAGCACAGCCGCAATATCGAGAACTTCTTCTCGGTTACGCTGCGTGACTCCGGTGAAGTTGCGATCATCGACGGTGATACCAAGGAAATCGTCACGCGCCTGAAGACCGGTTACGCGGTCCATATTTCGCGCGTTTCCGCATCCGGTCGTTACGTGTTTACGATCGGTCGCGACGCCAAAGTTGACATGATTGACCTGTGGATGGACCCGCCGGCACGCGTTGCCGAGATCAAGGTTGGTCTCGAGGCGCGTTCTGTCGAAACGTCCAAGTACAAAGGCTACGAAGACAAATATGCCGTTGCCGGCTCCTACTGGCCGCCGCAGTACACGATCATGGACGGCGACACACTCGAGCCGCTGAAGATTGTATCGACGCGCGGCATGACGGTTGACACTCAGGAATACCATCCGGAACCACGGGTGGCCGCCATCGTTGCGTCGCACTATCACCCGGACTTCATCATCAATGTTAAGGAGACGGGCCATATCCTGCTCGTCGACTACTCGAACATTGACGACCTCGCAGTCACGGACATCGGCGCGGCCAAGTTCCTCCATGACGGTGGCTGGGACCGCAGCAAACGCTATTTCCTGACGGCGGCCAACCAGTCGGACAAGATTGCTGTCGTCGACTCCAAAGAGCGCAAGCTGGTGGCGCTGGCTGACGTGACCAAGACACCGCACCCGGGTCGCGGCGCAAACCTCGACGATCCAAAGTACGGGCCGGTCTGGGTTACGAGTGCTCTTGGCAACGCTAACGTCACGTTCCTCGGAACGGATCCTGAAGGTCACCCGGATAACGCCTGGAAGACCGTTCGCGTAATCGATGGCATGGGTGGCGGATCGCTGTTTGTGAAATCGCACCCGAAATCATCGAACCTCTGGGTCGACGCACCGTTAAACCCGGATACCGGATTCAGTCAGAGTATTGCCGTATTTGACGTGAACAACGTTGAGGCCGGTTTCGAGGTCTTGCCGATTGCCGAGTGGGCGGACCTGGGTGAAGGACCGAAGCGCGTAGTGCAGCCGGAGTACAACAAGGCTGGCGACGAAGTCTGGTTCTCCGTCTGGAGTGGCAAGGAACAGGAATCAGCGATTGTCGTGGTCGATGACAAGACGCGTGAGCTAAAAGCCGTGATCAAGGATGCGGGGCTCATTACACCGACGGGCAAGTTCAATGTCTACAACACGCTGCACGACGTTTACTAAATGAGATATCTCGTACCGCTGACGTGTCGGGCTTCGGTACCCGGGCAGTAATGTCCGCCACATGCGATCCCGGTCGATGCCAGACACGTCTTTTCAATTGCATATCCGTAACGCTGCCGCTCGCCGCACTACATCGGCATGGCTGATTCTGGCTCTATTTTCGCTGGTCGCTGCAGGCATTTTCTCGATCCTGCTCGTCATGGCGCGCACGCCAATAGTTCAGGAACTAATTCCGCTCACTGATTTCTTCCGAGTGGCCCTGGTTGTGCATGTGACCCTATCGGTGTTGGTCTGGCTGCTTGCGATGTCCGCCACGCTCTGGAGTCTGAGTGCGAGAACGGAACATGTCACGTGGGATCGTGTTTCGTTCTCGATCGCAGCGGCCGGTACGGTGTTGATTGTTATTTGCCCGTTTCTCGGAGCGGGCGATCCGCTGATGAACAACTACGTACCGATTCTTCAGCATCCCTTGTTCTACGCGGGACTCGGTGCCTTTGCGGCCGGTATTTTTAGCCACTTGGTGCGCACGCTCCTGAGCCGGCCGCGTACTATGAGAAAACTCGACGGCACTGCTGCGCTGCACGTTGGCATTACGCTGTCCACTCTGCTGACCCTGTTCTCATTCATCGCGGTACTTGCTTCATGGCGCGGTCTTCCGAGCGACATGGATGGCCAGGTATATTTCGAGTTCCTGTTCTGGGGCGGCGGGCATGTCATTCAGTTCAGCTATACGCTGCTGATGATGGTCGCGTGGGTCGTTCTGGCATTCGCGAGCGGCGTGCATTTCGAATTAACGCCGCGATTGACGCTGGTATTCCTTATTTTCCTGGCGTTGCCGGTCATAACGGTGCCGTTCCTGTACCTTGCGCATGAAGTATTGTCAGCCGGGCATCGCCTCGCTTTTACCGAGCTCATGAAATACGGTGGGCTCTCTTGCCTGCCGCTCGGTCTCGCCGTGACGGCCAGTCTTTGGCGTGCGAAGAGGCCAAAAGGCGAAGGCCGATACTTGCGTGCCGCACTAATTAGCTCGCTGGTACTTTTCGCTGTCGGCGGTGCCCTGGGGTTCATGATTGCGGGTCTCGACATCGTGATCCCGGCGCATTATCACGGCGCAACGGTTGGCGTTACCATTGCGTTCATGGGCCTGACCTATTACCTGTTGCCGCGCCTCGGATTTGGGCCAGTTCCAGGGCGCATGGCAACCTGGCAGCCGTATGTCTATGGTGGTGGCCAGCTCATGCACATCATCGGGCTTGCCTGGAGTGGTGGTTACGGTGTGCAGCGGAAGACCGCGGGCCTGGCGCAGGGGCTCGAGGGGTTCGGGCAAACGGCTGGTATGGGACTTATGGGCCTCGGCGGGCTGGTGTCGGTGACTGGCGGGCTCCTGTTCCTGATCGTTGCGTGGAAATCACTACGCGGACGGCAACCCGGATAATGGACGGTTGAAGATGAACGAGATGCTGATTTTTACGCTCAACGCGATTGTGATGTATTTCGTGGCGGACCGGGTTGTTCGTATGATTGAAATCAGGCGAGGTGAGGTACTCAAGCAGCGCCAGGCGGTTTTCTTTGCAGTAATTCTTGTGCTGTTGCTTGTCTCCTTCCAGGTGCTAAAGGCCCTATCAGCATTGGGGAGCTAGAGCGGGCCCAACTTCCCGTGCAGGCGCGCATCGAAACTGGCGAAGTGTTTGCCAAACCAGCCTGAAAGGCGCGCCTCGAGTAACCGGGAGCCTTCATTCGGGTCCGTCGCGAAGTCGTCCATGAGGTCGCGAATCTCGTCAAGCAGTTCTTCGTGGTCTTCCTTGTGGCTTTCATACTCGTCGTAGCCGGTGTCCCACATGATGCGTTCCTCAAGCGCAAAATGCAGCGAGATGGCATTCAATATCTCCTCGAGGCAGGATGCGATGGCCTTTGCATCCGGCGTACTGCCGAGTTTCTCGTAAACATCGTTTATGAGATCGATAATCTCACGATGCTCATCATCCATCGATGCGATGCCTACGGAGTATTCAGCTTTCCACTTCAACAAACTCATACAAACCTCAACGAATCACGAAGCCGCTTGACAGCTCGTCAAAGCGAATGACGAGATTTCGGCCGGGTTGCAGATCGACGCGCGCTCTCGTTTCGAAGTCGAAGCCAGAGTCGCCGCCACTATCGTTCATGCCGATGAACAGTTCATGTGGGCCGGCTGGTATGACAATGCGCTTGTAGATGTTGACCTTACCGTCCGACCAGACTCCGCTTGGCGTCAGCAGGTCCTGATAAATAACGCTGCCAGACGAGCGCAACTCGATGTGAACTGGATTTCGTTCGCGAGGACAGTCGGAGGGTCTGCGCATGTTTGGCGGCAATTCATTCAAATCTTCCTGCGTGAGTGTGCGGCATTCACCGACTCGCTGCGCCGCATGCGAAAACGTCAGGGTAAGGATTGCCGCGCCACTGTCCATCATTTCATAGCGCGGCCACACGGACAAAACGCCGACGACGACGGCAAACGTGGCCCAGGCCGCGATTTCCCCGAAGAGCCTCATGTGTCGCCTTCGGTGACCCTGAGCGCGTCGCGAAACGCGCCTACGCGCTTTACGGGATTGGCGATGTTTGCCCATGGCGCGAGCCAGCCCATTGCGATTTTGGTCGTATCCGTGCGCTTCCTGAGCCACGGGTCACGCACTCGTGCAATGCGCGCCTCGGTCCAGTCGGCGCCCAGGCGGTAGTCGCAGTTGCCGTTCTCGCAACCTAATAACATCACACCGTCCGCATGGCCGCGGCTCAGCACGAAATCGAGATACGACGGCTGCAGATGCGCCATGCAACGAACCGTAACGACGTTTCCACCCGCCTTGCGCACGATCTCGGTCTGGCGGTCGTCGCGGCAGCCGAAAATCATGACGCGGGGGTCGTCAGACGGTGTTTCAGCCTGGTCGACAATGTCCTGGCGGATACTGGCGGCGCTGCGGTTAGGGAGATCGATACCCGGGACAAGCGCACTTTTCGACCGAAAGGGTGTCGCGGTTGGGCATGCACCAACGCAGATGCCGCAGCTGATGCACAGGTCGTCGGTGACGGAGGCCTGATGCGTGTAGTTGGTTCCGTCGGTACGTGGGATCATCTCGATCGCGCCGAACGGGCAGTCGTCGGCACACCGTTTGCAGCCATTGCAGTTGTCCAGGTCCACGACGGCCACGGTCGTCTTCTTTGCCGGCGGTGCCCAGGGTGCGATAGTCAACACCACGCTGATACCGACCAATAAGATCCACACCCAACCCGGAGACCAGCGCTGAATCAATGGGTAGACATGCAGGTAGAACCAGTCGAATCGAAGTGCCTGCGGGGCCATTGCAAGGTTCGCCTTGTCGTGGCTGATCGCCGGGTAAATCACCGAAAGCAAAAGCATGCAAAGCAGCGCGCCTGCCATCAGGCGGCGTGGCGGATTGATGCGAGGGCCGTTCAGGCGGAACACGTGCAGCCAAATTCCGAATACCAGAAAGATTGGCAGTCCGATAAGGTGAATGAACGCCATGAGCGTGAAGAAACGGTTGGACAACAACTCGTCACTCATGAAATTGCCGGCCATCGAGTCCGTAAAGATTGGAAGTGCATCGAGGAGTTCGGCCGTACTAATCGCGACGTACTGTGCGAGCTGATCCCAGACGAGCCAGTACCCCGTGATTCCCAGCGCAAAGATCATCCAGACTAACGGAATGCCGGTCACCCAGTTAAACCAGCGATTCAAACGGTAGCGATTGAAGATGAATTCCTTGATGACATGCAGCAGGATCGTGATGATCAAGGCATCGGAGGCATAACGGTGCAGGCTTCGCATAACACCGCCCAGATACCACTGCTCGTGTGTCAGGTACTCGACGGATTCGAACGCCGCCGAGACACTGGTGCGAAAGAAGATCAACAGCCAGATACCGCTGACGAGCACAATCCAGCAGAAGAAAATCGTCAACGCACCGAGCTGATTGAGCGGGTTCTGCTTGCTTTCGAATGCCCGCGCCAATGGCCTGCGCAGTAGCTCATAGAAGCTGCGCCCGATGCTGTGTACCCGCCCTATCATTTCAATTGTCGAGCCCGGCGCGCTTTGATTGTCTCGTGCACCAGGTAAAGAAAAACTGCGAGAATGAACGTGCTGCCGGCGAACAGCTGGAAGAACAGCGAGTTGTCGAAGCGGTAACGCCCCGTCGTTGGATCGTAGACGGTACAAAAAAGCATCACTCGATCAACCAGCCCGGCGACGAAGTGCCCCGAGCTTTCGGGTCGATTGAATATCAGTTCCTTTAACGGCTCGACGAGCCATGGAAGTTCGAACGTAACGCCGTAGACCTGGCTGTAGACTAATCCGTCGCCATTGATGATTGAGGTCTGGTTGATATGGTCGAAGCCTCTGGCCGTAGGAAAGAAGATAAAGCCGAGATCGCTGCTGATTTGCTCAATCGATTCTCTGGAACCACTCAGGAAGCGCCAGCCTGGTTCATCGACGCCTTGCCTGCGGGCAAAGGCGCCCATTGCCTGGGGCGTATCATGCGCCGTGTCGAACCCGATCGTGACAACATCGAAACTGTCAGTACCGAGGGCTTCCCTTGCGGCATCTACGGCTTTCGCAAGATGCTTGGTGGTCTGCGGACATACGTGATGGCAGGAAGTGAAGATCATGCTGATGACCAGCGGCCGCCCGGAATGGTCGCTGCGCAATATTACCGGGGCACCGAGGTGATCAATCAGCTCGTAGTCGCCGATCGTATTGCCTATGGCTGCCTGCGAAATCTGCAGCGCATGCTCAGGGTCGTAGCGGTCGTCCGGAGCAGCAGTCACGGCACAGGGCAACAGCGTGGCGGCCGCGAGAAGCACTATCTTCGTAATATGGGTCATGTCACGCGATGTAGCTCAAAAGGAAAGGGCGGGTACCCTGCCCGCCCCATACCAGGGTCCCCCAACGCCGGGTCTTATGACATCGGCCAGACCGACGCCAGGTACTTCCAGTTGACCGCGTAATACAAAACGAAGATCACAAGGAAGAACATTGCCAGCACGAACGTGCCGGGCGCGGCAAGGCCCCATTTTCCTGCAGCCTCGTGCCCGCCGTCAGGTACAAGCAGTGGATCGGCGCGCGACAGTGTTGTCATATCGAACCCGTAACTGGACTCCGATTCGACCCGCTTTCCGAAGAAAACCGAGACGACGGTGACGAGAATGTAGATGGCACCACCGAGGATTGCGGCGACGCCCGAAATCCCGACGATACCCATGAGCGTAAAAGCGCTGGCCGGGTAGTCGAAGCTGAGCGCGGTGTTTGTGAACGCCATGTCCCAATGGCGACGCTCAACACCTAGCGTACCGGCACCCATCATGGCAAGTGTAAAGACCGACATCCCCAAACCGAACAAGTACGGCTGCCACTTTGCGAGCCCCGGGAACGCGACCTGGCGGCGAAACAGGGTCGGAATCAGGAAGTAGGTTAGCGACATGAAGGCCAGTGTCGTTCCGATAACAACCGTTGCGTGGAAATGACCGGGCACGTAGATCGTATTATGAATGATGATGTTGATCTGCTCAGTCCCCATGACGACACCGGAAATGCCGCCGATGAAGCCAAAGCCGATAAGCGAGATAAACATGCCGGAGAATACCGGGTTGCCCCACGGGGCTTTGCGTAGCCACTCGAACAGGCCTTTGGTGAAGCCTTTGCTTCTTTGCGCCACTTCGATTGAGCCCGGGACAGTCAGGCCGTGAACCATAGACGCGAGTACGGCGAGGTACATCGCGTAACTGGTGTTGAAAATCTTCCATTCCGCTGAGAGGCCCGGATCGACGAGCAGGTGATGAGCGCTCGCCAGCTGCAGGAATGCGATGTACAGGAAGAACGCTCCGCGGCTGACTTTTTCAGACAGCGGTCGCGCGCCGAATACGATCGCCGCGATCGCATACCAGACGGCGACATGTGCCGCGACGTTGATCTGCTGTGAGGAGTGGCCCAGAGCCCACCAAACGACGCGATACATGGCCGGGTCAATGTTGTTGATCAGGCCAAGAGACCACAGCCAGGTCGGAATCAGGACAATCGCTCCCGACGCAATGGTAAAGATGGCGATTATGCACGCTGTCAGTGCGCCAAACGTTACGAGTGGAATTGATCCTTCGTAGGTTTTCTCGTCCTTGGCAACGACCAGCGTGCCGAGGAACACGAAACATCCGATCAAGGCACCGACGGCAAACAGGATCAGCCCGAGATAGAAGTTCGGATTGGCAGGCATCGGTACATAGGAGGTCATCATGACCGAAGCGGTCCCACTGGCAACGGCCGCGTTGTTGACCACAATGCCCGCTAACATCAGGATGAACCCTAGCCACGCAATTTTCGGTGTCGCCAGTCGACACTTCAGTAGTGTCGAGGAGCAGAAATACAGGATCGCAATCTCGAACGAGATGATCCAGAAAATCAGCATGTTGACGCCATGTGAGGTCAACAGCTGGTAAAACCGGTCCGCGGGCAGCAGGTGTATGGCCGGCCAGCGTGTCAGCGTTACCAGGAGCGCGGCGATCCCGCCAATCAACAGGATGACAACCGCGACAACCGCATGCGCTCTTATGAGCATTTCGGCCTGCTTGTGGTACTGCAGCCCGGTCTCTGGGCAGGTTCTGAATTGTGCTTTACTCATGGTCCGCCCTCCGTTACGTAGATCTTGCCCAGCATGGTGTGATGACCAACGCCGCAAAACTCGTTGCAAATAATGGTCTGCTCGCCGGCAGTGTCCGGCGTAATCGTCATGACCATTTCGTAACCGGGCAGGATTTGCGTATTGATGTTGACCGGTTGCAACGAGAAGCCGTGCTGCCAGTCAAGTGAGGATATATGCAGCCGGTATGTCTGACCCTTCTCCAGTTCGAGCAGTGGAAACCATTGCCACAAGCGTCCGGCGAGGTAGACATCTGAGCCAGGAGGCGGCCTGACCACCGGTAAATTGAGGTTCGTCTCCGTGCGCACGGTGTACTGATCAACCATTGCCTGGGTCTTTGCCATGAATGCCTGCGGCGTGGTTCTGTAAGCTTCGCTGGAGAGGTTCTGTTTTCCGTAGACGTGCCAAAACGGCATCATGAAAAACATGAACAGGGACCAGACCAGGGCAATCGAGATCCAGGTTCCTTCAACCCTGTCCAGCGGCTGCTTCCACCAGACTATCTCGGCAGGAGGTTGTATAGCGCTCATAAGTGTTACCTCTACCTCAAAACCAGGATTGACGGTTATGGGGCGATGGGGATGTTCACGATTTCCATGATTCCCCAGATAATGTAGAAAACGGCTGGGACGAAAATACCGATGAAAAGCAAAATAAACGGATTGTCGAGAACCCGTTGCATCAACGGAATTTTAATGGGCCGCTCCCCGGATGAAGTATGTTCATTCATAGCAACTTTCCTTTGCGCAATAGTTAATCGAACCCCTTGCCCACGTCGCGAAAACGACCAGCCATAGATGCAACAATCCAGGTTGGGCACCCACCGAATTTCAGCGACGTAAGGCCCGATTGCATGGTTGCAACGTAGACCCAAGGGCGGTAATGCGCCTTGATATAGATCAAGGACCAGTGGCTGCCATACTTCAGAATGTCATCCATCCTCAGGATGGATTCGTCGATTTCGGAACCGCATTCGAGGAAACTGACACTTTAAGAATCGGGTAGGCTGCTCGCCCATGAAGAGACACCGGGAATACGTGATCTGCGCGATGATGGTTTCGCTGCTTGGGTCTGCCTGCGATCAGGACCCCCAAGGCAATGTGCCGTCGAATGAGAGCCGATTTAACGTGGTCCGTGTCGATAATGAGGCCTGTATTTTCGACACCGCCTCCGGCTTGCTGTGGCAAGGCAAAGTGGACGCCACGGGTTTGCACGACTATCGCAACACATACAGCTGGTGGAATCCCAGCGAGGCTCACGGCGAGCTCGACTATCGTGGTACGGAGAACGGCGGTGAATGTGCCGGCAGCAGCTGCGATACGTGGCACTATGTGATCGCGGTAAACGACGCTGGCTACTGCGGCTATAACGATTGGCGCCTGCCCGCGAAGGATGAGTTGTTTTCAATTAGCGACCTGCGCAAGGCTGACAACCCGCCGACCCAGGACACCACTGTTTTCATCTGGTCGCAGCCGGCTGAGTATTGGTCAGCAAACGACTATAGCTTTCAGTGGGATGCGGCATGGGCCTGGAACTTCGAGTTCGGCCACGACCGCGTCGACTGGAAAAAAACACCCAAGTTCGTCCGGCTCGTGCGTGGATCGGCTGAAAATCTGCCCGAAGTGAAAGAGTAGTCCGGTGCGGATGCTTGCGATCATCTCATTGCTGTTCGTGTTGGCGCTGGGGTCTGTAAGCGCCTATCTCCGGCTCGACAACTCGGGGATAGGATGCACCGATTGGCCTGCGTGCTATGGCCTGATAGGCACACCAGCAGAGAGCGCACCGAGCGTCGGCAGCACCTATGAACGGCTCGCACTTGAGGCACAACAGCCCATGTCATGGGCAACACGTGCGCACCGGCTGATAGCCAGCGTGCTCGGTTTGCTCATACTCGGCATGGCGTTGATGTCAGCAAGCCAACGGCGGGATCGCGTGTTGTCGGCCACATTGCTAGCCCTGACGGTATTTCTTGCCTGGCTGGGTATCTACTCCAACGGCCTGCACAGCCCTGCCGTCGTCATGGGCAACCTCGGCGGTGGTTTTGCCATGCTTGGGTTGCTGGGCTGGATGGTTCTCCGCCGCGTGCACCCGGTCGCCAACGTGCCGCTGATGGTCCGCCGCTGGGTGTTTACAGCCTTTCTACTGGTATGCCTGCAGATCTTGCTGGGCGGTCTGACAAGCGCTAACTTTGCGGCATCAGCGTGCCAGACTGTGCCCGATTGCCATGGCAGCTGGTTGCCCGGTGGCGAACTCTGGACGGCATTCGACCTTACGCGACAACATGAAATCGGCCCGACCGGATTCGCGTTGGGTGGCGCTGAACGCGCTGATATTCACAAGTTACACCGACTCTTCGCTGTTGCGACGCTGCTCACAACTCTCGTCGCCGGTATTTTGGCGCTGCGCGCCGGGCTGTTGGCCGGTGCGGTCACTGTACTGATTCTGGTCACCGCCGAATTTTCCGTTGGCATTGCGGCAATAATGAAGGACCTGCCTATTGGCGTCGCCGTTGCACATAATTGGCTGGCGGCTGTCCTGTTGCTCGGCTTGTTGAGGTTGTTTGCCTTGAGCCGGAACCCACCTGCTCTTCGGTGAGACGGCTAGTCGTAGGGACGGAGTCTTGAGAGGCTATGTACGAAGATAAGGCGGTCATCGACGGTGAGGATGCCGTCGTCGGACATCACGCGAAACAGCCGGGACAAGGTCTCCGGCGTGATCGACAGGCGTGACGCGATGATGTGCCTGGGAAGGTCGAGTCGCACGGTTGCCTCATCATCATTGCTCTCGACAATGTGGTCGAGCAGGTAGCTCGACAGGCGGCTGCGGGCATTTTGAATTGTCAGCCGTTCAATTTCTCTCACGCGCGCATGCAGGTGCCGGGAGACATCGCTTAGCAGGCGCATGCAGGCATCCGGGTTATTGCAGAGCAGGTCGAGGTAGCTTTGGTTCGGAATCCGCAAGACGGTGCTGTTGCTGAGGGCCTCTGCCGTGACCGGGTATTTGGTTTCGCGCATAAAAAGGACGGCTTCGGCGAAGGTTCGATCGTGGCTAACGACCTCAATAATCTTCTTCTGGCCGTCCGCCGAAATCACGCTGAGTTCGATCTGCCCGGACTCGACCAGGTAGAAATTATTAGCCTCGTCGCCGCGATGGAACAGGGTCGCACCCTTTTCGAAGGTTTCCACGGCAATGTTGGTGGTGAGCTCATCGAAGACGCTTTCTTCCAGACCGGAAAAAAGATAGTGGCGCCGAATCGCGTCACGCTGGACCGTGTCTTTCTCCATACAGGGGAAGTCTAGCACTTCGATGCTCTTCTCGATCATGGCACCACAGTCTAGTCGTGACAGCGGATTGTGCCTTGATCCAGGTCAACGCCCGGCTCCGGCTGGCGCCAGGCCCGCTAATCAGCTCCAGGTGGTGAGCCCGATGACACCGAACCAGGCAAAGTAGGCGGCAACGACCAGGTGCAGGAAAGCACAGCCCGTCGAGTACCAGTAATTCACCCTGTTCATTGTGGCCCCGCGGTCCCTTATTGCCACGTAGGCGCCGGTAGCCGCAAACACGCCGAACAGCAGTGTCGTCAGCATGATGCCCACTGATATGACGGATGGCTTGCCCAGCAAGACAAACGGGTCTGCCATGCCGAACGAGAACAGCGTGACGAACGCGATAACGAACAGACCGGCAAGTAAGGGCCAGACACGAATCCAGATCCCGCGTCCGGGGGGGATCTTGCCGCGCCAGCGGCGAACGCCCCATATCACCGCGTACAGAATAGAACTCACAATAGCCAGGCCCCACAGCGCCACGATGACGAGTTGGCCGTAGATAATCAGAGCCGGAGCGGCTTTGTAGGTGGTCATTCCCACGTGGACGACCGGGCCCACGAGCGGATCGACCGCCCGGGAAAGTGAGATAGAGCCGGTTTCAAAGTTGCGATACAGGTCGGGGGACTCAGCGACATAGATTACGGGCTCACCGCCAAACAGCGGCACTCGCAACAGGGTGTTGCCAACAATGGATAATTTCTGGATGTTAAAGACCCGCTCCAGGAAATAGGCGACTTGCTGACGCGGGTTAATCGGGTAGTAAAGTCCCTCGATGTCCCGATGCTCCGGGCTAATGGTCATCGTCTCTGGCGTGGCGGTCTTCTCCAGGTCGCGAGTCTCGAAGTCGCGTACCAGGTCGGAGATCTCAGCATAGGCGGCGCCGTTGCCCGAGTTGATCATGATGGCATGAGCAACGCGCGCTTCCGGCAAGTAGGAAAACTCTGTTAACCCCCCGTTTACGCCGCCGTTGTGCTCCCGGTAGACCCAGTTCTTGTGTCGCGACGAATAGTTGTTCAAAGCGTAACCGGCCTCCTGCCCGGCCTCGGCTGCTGGAGTGGATGCCGGCGTTTCCATCCGCAGCAAGGACTCCGGGGATACCAGCTGAATACCATCGACGCTACCGCGATTCACAAAGAAACTGGCAAATCGCGCCATGTCCGCTGGCGATGCGTTGATCGAGCCCGAAGGACGTACGCTGATATGCCAGTAGTCTTGAGGCTTGCCGCCGCTGTACAGCGTGACCCCCCGCTCCCTGACGTCGTCCGACAGACGGTAGGTTGCCGTGGTCATACCGAGTGGCTCGAAGAAGTTTTCCTTAACGTAGTCTTCGAAATCCTGGCCAGTCAGTTTCTGCACGATGAATGCGGCGACGGGCGGGCCCGAATTACAGTAGGACATTCTTGAGCCCGGCTTCCAGCGTGACTTACGGGAGTGCGGATGAAAATCCAGGCCCTCTTTCAGGGTAATTGGCGTCGGGTCGTTGTGCGCATACTCTGGCAAATGTATGTCGTCCCAGCCCGTGGTGTGCTCGAGCAGATGCACGATTCTTATCGGGTCAGTGTCTTCCCAAGGGTTCTGGAACTCGATTTCGGGCGCGAGGTCCGCCACCTTGTCATCGAGTGAGAGCACACCTTGCTCGACCAGCTGCAGGACGGAGAGCGCCACGAACATCTTGGACGTTGAGCCGATACGAAACATCGAATTCTCGTCGGCGTCGATGTCCCGCTCAATATCTGCCTTGCCGAGGGCGCCGATCCAGACCGGACCGTTCGCGTCGACCATGGCAATGCCCATAGCCGGCACCTCGTGCTCCTTCATGAGATCGAGAATAGCGCTCTGCAGTTCTTCGAGCGTTGCGGGAGGGGCCGGCTCCTCATCGGCCAAAAGCGTGCCGGCCAGGAGCAGGAACGTGAGCCCAAGCACCCCACAGAGCTGCTTTGTCATGTCACGCCGCCGGGTTAAACGTGTAGTGCAGAACGATACCGATGAAAATCACCATGCCGATATGGTGATTCTTTAAGAAGGCCGCAAAGCAGCCGGCAGGCTGGCGGTCACGAGCCAGCCAGAGGTGCCAGGCCATCATGCCAGCCGCGACAGCCACAGACAGGTAGTACCACAAGCCGAGCTCGGCCCGGAAGCCAACGAAAACCAGCCCCAGCAGCATCACCAGTTGCAGGCCCGCGATAACGAACAGGTCAACGTCGCCGAACAGCACCGCCGTTGATTTGACGCCGATCTTGCGGTCGTCCTCGCGATCGACCATGGCGTAAAACGTGTCGTAGATAACAGCCCACACCAGCGCAATCCCAAACACCAGCCACGCAAGCTCTGGCGTCTCGCCGGTTTGAGCCGCAAAGGCCATTGGGACGGCCCAGCCGAACGCCGCGCCCAGCACGAACTGCGGAATCGACAGGTAGCGCTTGATGAACGGGTAGATGATCGTCAGCCCGGCGCCGACGACGGCGAGAACCTGTGCCTGCTTGTTCAGCATTGACGCGAGGCCAATGGCGATCAGGCCGAGTGCCGCAAACAAGGTGAGTGCTTCCAGCGGGGCGACGGCGCCGGTCGCCAGCGGCCGTGTGCGCGTGCGTTCAACATACGGGTCGATCTTGCGATCGGCGAAATCGTTCAGAACACACCCGGCCGAGCGCATGATAAAGACGCCAATCATGAAAACGACGAACAGGCCCTGGTCCGGTGTGCCCTCGCCCGCCAGCCACAACGCCCAGAGTGTTGGCCACAACAACAACCAGGTACCGATTGGCTTGTCGATGCGCATCAGCTTGCCGTAGTTGCGAAGCTGGCTGGCAATCTCCGGCGCGTAATCTGCGAGGGCGAACGTCTTCATGCTCGCGATTCTACACTTTGCCGTAGCGTCCGGCATCGCCCAACCAGCGGCGCACGATGGCCGCGGCCCGATGGGACGATGACTTGCGGATGACCTCCGCAGTGAGTTGTACCTGCGGCATCAGCTCGGCATCGCGAACGAGGTTCGCTACCCGGTAGTCGGGCAGGCCGGTCTGGCGCGTACCGAGCAATTCGCCCGGGCCCCTGAGTTCAAGATCGCGCTGTGCAACCACAAAGCCGTCGTTGGTATCGCGCAGTACCGCGAGTCGTTCCTTGGCAATGCGTCCGAGCGGCGGCTTGTATAACAGGACGCAGTGACTTTGTGCCGCGCCCCGCCCGACCCGGCCACGCAGCTGGTGCAGTTGGGACAGGCCCATGCGCTCGGCGTTTTCGATAATCATCAGGCTCGCATTCGGCACATCAACGCCGACCTCAATCACCGTGGTCGCAACGAGAACCTGGATCAGCCCCTCTTTGAAAGCCTGCATGCCACGCTCTTTTTCAGCCGGCCGCATACGCCCATGTACCAGGCCCACGCGTAACTCGGGCAGCGCGTCTGTCAGCGCCTGGTAGCTGGCCTCGGCCGCCTGGTAGTCGAGCACCTCGGACTCCTCGATGAGTGGGCAAACCCAGTAGGCCTGCTGACCGGACGCGCATGCGGCGCGCACCCGTTCGACGATCTCCGCGCGTCGCGTATCGGGGACCGCAATAGTCGATACGGGCTGGCGGCCCGGCGGCAACTCGTCGATAACTGATGTATCGAGATCTGCGTACGCGGCCATCGCAAGCGTCCGGGGAATCGGCGTTGCGGTCATGACGAGCTGGTGCGGATGCCCTTCCGTCCCCACGCCCTTGTCCCGCAGCGCCATGCGCTGGTGCACGCCGAAGCGATGTTGTTCGTCGATGACCACCAGGGCAAGGCGACTGAATGCGACGCCCTCCTGGAACAAGGCATGTGTGCCAACGATTAGCTGCGCGCGTCCATGGGCGATCGACTCCAGCGATTCGCGCCGCGCCGCGGCTTTCTGGCTGCCGCTCAACCACGCAGGCTCGATGCCAAGCGGCCCGAACCAGTCGGAAAAATTCCGCCAGTGCTGCTCGGCCAGGATTTCTGTCGGCGCCATGATGGCCGCCTGTACGCCGCAAGCAATGGCCTTAAGGCATGCGATGGCCGCCACAATGGTTTTGCCGGAACCGACGTCGCCCTGGATAAGGCGCATCATCGGGTGCGGCTGCGACATGTCGCCGAGGATCTCATCAACGACTCGCCGCTGTGCGCCTGTCAGAGTAAATGGCAGGTCCGCGATGAAGCCGCTGACCTGTTCGCTACCGTCAATCAGTGCGATCGCATCGTCGGTTTCTGCAAGCGCGCGCAAACTGCGCAGGCTCAGGTAATGGGCCAGCAGCTCTTCGAATGCCAGCCGCTGCTGGCATGGATGCTTGCCGGCCTGCATCCGTTCGATGTCCGCATCGGGCGGCGGGCGGTGGAGGTAATGAATGGCCTCCGCCAGCGACGGCATACCGAGTTTCCGGGTGACAGACTCAGGCAGTAACTCGACAGGCGGATCGTCGTGCATTGCCCGCAGGGCCTGATCGGTCAGGTTACGCAACCGCCCCTGTTGTACACCCTCTGTTGCCGGGTATATGGGCGTGAGCGAATCGCTCATGGCAGCGCCCTGGCTTTCCCGCAGAATCCGGTATTCAGGGTGAATCATCTCGAAGCCCGCAGAGCCGCGACGCACTTCACCGAAACAGGTCACATGCACACCGTTCTGAAACTGCGCCTGCTGCTGCCGCGAGAAATGAAAAAAGCGAAGTGTGAGCTGACCGCTGCCGTCGCTTACCCGCACGAGCAGATTGCGTCGCCCACGGTAGGCCGTTTCGGCAAGCAAAACCTCACCACTGACGAGACAGCGAGCGCCGGCGACAAGCGCACCGATCTTTACGAGTTGCGTGCGGTCCTCGTAGCGCAGTGGCAGCAGGAACAGCAGGTCCTCGACCCGATGCAGCCCGAGTTTCTCGAGCTTTTTGGCGAGCGCCGGCCCGACACCCTTGAGAGCGGTTAATGCGTCAGATAGCAAGGATCGCGTCGGCCTCGATGTCGACACCTTTCGGCAGCGCCGATACCTCTACAGCGGCGCGCGCCGGATAGGGCTCATCGCAATACGTGGCCATGACTTCGTTCACGGTAGCGAAGTTGCCAAGGTCCGTCAGAAAGATGGTGATCTTCACGGCGTCATTCAGGCTGCCCCCCGCCTCCTCGGCGACGGCCTTGAGGTTGTCAAAGACCTGTCGCGCACGCGCCGCGAAATCGCCTTCAACGACCTCCATTGTTTCCGGAACGAGCGGAACCTGTCCGGACATGAAGACGAACTGGCCGACCTTGATGGCCTGCGAGTATGTGCCGAGTGCCGCAGGGGCGCTGTCGGTGTGTATGGTTTGCTTGGTCATTGGAAGCTTCCGGAGTTGGTAACGGGTATCAGGCGCATTCGCGAGAGACGCGAATGACGTTTGGCATCTTGCGGACGTTGCGCATTATCTGTGCCAGGTGAGTGCGGTTCTTGACCTGTAGCAGGAACGTCAGAACGGAACAGTCCTCATGGCGACTGATTACCTCAACCTGCTCGATGTTCGACTTGCAGTCGGCAATGGTCGCGGCGACCTCAGCCAACACGCCGGTACGATTGCGCGTCTCGCACTGGATCTGGCAGTAGAATTCGCGGTCGATATTTTTTTCCCACGAGACGGCAAGCCACTTCTCTGGTTGCTTGCGGAAGTTTGAGAGGTTGCCGCAGTTGTTACGATGAATGACGACACCGCGCCCTGCCGTCAGGTAGCCCATAACGTAGTCGCCCGGAAGCGGGTAACAGCACTTGGCATAACTGACGACCATGCCCTCGGTGCCCGCTATAACCAGGCTCGCGACATCTTCAACGCTCTCGCCTTCGAGGTCGGCCCCGATCAGGTGGCGTGCGGTCAAAGGTGCGAGGCGTTCGCCCAGGCCAATTTGTTCGAACAACTCCGACGTATTGTTCAGCTCCAGATCCTGCAGCGCCTCGCTCATACGTACTTTGCCAATTTTGCGCAGCGATGAGTCGAGATCTTTCAGCGACTTGTCCAGCAGGCGCCGGCCGAGATCGACCGACTCGGTGGAGCGCAGGTTCTTCATATGATTCCGAATCGCTGTGCGCGCCTTGGCCGAGCGCACGAATGTCAGCCAGTTGGGATTCGGCTTGGCGCCGCGCGAGGTAATAATCTCGACGGTCTGACCATTTTGCAGTGGCGTGCGTAGTGGCACGAGGCCGCGGTTGATCTTGGCCGCAACGGTGCGGTCGCCGACGTCGGTGTGTACGGCATAGGCAAAATCGACCGTCGTCGCACCCTTGGGCAGCGGCATGATGTCGCCTTTCGGCGTGAACACGTAGATCTTGTCCGGGAACAGGTCGACCTTGACGCTCTCGAGGAATTCCTCGGAGGTGCCCGACTGTTGCAACTCGGCGAGGTTGGCAAGCCACTCGCGCGCGCGACGTTGCGGCGTTGCGTCTGATTTTTCGCCGGCTTTGTAAATCCAGTGCGAGGCAACGCCAGACTCGGCGACGCGGTCCATGTCACGCGTGCGAATCTGCACTTCCAGCGGCAGGCCCTTTGGACCAAACAGCGTGGTGTGCAGCGACTGGTAGCCGTTGATACGCGGGATGGCGATGTAATCCTTGAAGCGGCCTGGCATCGGTTTATAGAGTTGATGCACCAGGCCGAGTGTCTGGTAGCACGTGCTCACATCGTCAACGATGATGCGAAAACCGTACACGTCAACAACATCCGACAGCACACGTTTTTTCTCCGCCATCTTTTTGTAAATGCTGTAGAGGTGCTTCTCCCGACCGATGACCTGACCGGAAATGCCATCCTCAAGCATTGCCTTGCTGAACTGGTCAGAGATGCGCCGCACGATTTGCTTCTGGCTGCCCTTGCTTTTCTTCAGCGCATTTTCGAGCACGCGGTAGCGGTATGGGTGCAAATGCTTAAAACCAAGATCTTCAAGCTGCACCTTGAGTCGATTGATACCCAGTCGATTGGCGATCGGTGCATAGATGTCGAGCGTTTCGCGCGCGATGCGCTTTTTCTTCTGCGTCGGCATGGCGCCGAGCGTCTGCATGTTGTGCAAACGGTCCGAGAGTTTGACAAGGATGACGCGAATATCCTCAATCATCGCCAGCATCATCTTGCGGAAGCTCTCGGCCTGGGCTTCGGCGCGACTGCGGAACTGGATCTGGTCGAGTTTGCTAACGCCGTCTACGATCAACGCAACGTCTTCACCAAATTTGTTTCTTATTTCCTCGAGCGTTGCCGGGGTGTCTTCTACAACGTCATGGAGGATCGCCGCACAGATGGCCTCGGAATCGAGATGCATCTCACCGAGTTCCTGCGCGACGGCGACGGGATGAGTAATGTACGGTTCGCCCGACTTGCGGGTTTGCCCCTTGTGAAACGCAGCGCCGAATTCGTAGGCCTCGAGAACCTTCTTGACCTGCTCGTCTGGCAGGTAGGTCTTGAGCGTATCGACGAGTTGCCGCACACCATTGTCCCGGCGCGAAGCACCCGGGAGTTTCGACAGAATGGTGGCGGCGTAATCCATGCCCCCATCTTAACGGCGTTGAGCCGTATGGGGTACGGGGTTTTTAGTCGCCGATTGAGATGCCGCGAACGGGCAGGATCTCGTCGGTCGCCTCAGGCTGGAGCAGCTCTTCGGCCATCGGCTGCTCGATTTCTTCGAGGATCGACGAGGTGACGAGCCCCTCAGCGATTTCGCGCAGGGCAACCACGGTTGGCTTGTCGTTCTCGAGCTCAACCATCGGGTCGGCACCGTGGGCGATGCGGCGTGCGCGCTTGGCAGCGACAAGGACCATCTCAAAAATGTTTTCGACGTTATCGAGGCAGTCTTCGACAGTAATACGGGCCATGGGTGGTTCTCCGGGGACAGTCACCTTTGCTTTGCCGTACCGGTTGGTGCGGCGGAGTAAAGGTGACTGTCCCCTTGGGTTGAGTCCACCCCATATAACTAAACGTTATATATAGTCAGCCGATAATCCGCTCAACGGCGCGCCTCAGCGTCTCGTTTGAGGTCGATGAGGCCTCCCCTTTACCCGCCAGTACGTCCTCCAGGTCCGAGATGGCCTGGTTCAGGTCGTCGTTAATGATGACGTGGTCGAATTCGTCCCAGTGCGACATGTCGGTCAGCGCGTCGCGCAGACGACGTTCAATCACCTCCGGCGTATCCGTGCGCCGGTCTCGCAACCGCCGCTCGAGTTCCTCGACTGACGGCGGGAGGATGAAAATCGTCACGCACTCAGGCATCGACTCACGAACCTGGCGCGCACCCTGCCAGTCGATCTCCAGAACGACGTTGCGATCATCCGCGAGGTGTCCCTCGACCTGGCTGCGACTTGTCGCATAGTAGTTATCGAACACTTCGGCATACTCGAGCATCTCGCCCCGATCCCGCAGGCGCATGAACTCGGATTTGGTCACGAACAGGTAGTCCACGCCGTCGGCCTCGTTGCGGCGTGGTTTGCGCGTCGTATACGAAATAGAGAAGCGCAGCTCCGGGTGCTTTGTGACGACAGCATGGACCAGCGTCGTTTTACCGGCCCCCGACGGAGCGGCAAACACAAACAGCGTTCCCTTACGTTGCCGCACGCCTACCTACTCGACGTTCTGAATCTGTTCGCGCATCTGCTCGATCAGCACTTTCAGGTCGACTGCGGCCCGCGTGGTCTCTGTATCAGCAGACTTCGAACCGAGCGTGTTGGCCTCGCGGTTGAGTTCCTGCATCAGGAAGTCGAGGCGCCGGCCGACGGGCTTTTGCTCCCTGAGTGCGTCGCGGATCTCGACAAGGTGGCTCTCGAGACGATCGAGTTCTTCATCGACGTCGATCTTCGTCGCGAGCAGGGCGAGTTCGACTTCCAGTCTTGCCGGGTCTGCTTCGATGTCGAGATTCGCAAGGCGTTCTTTTTGCTTTGCGCGGGCGGCGTCGAGTACTTCGGGCATTCGGGTGCGCACGGTGGCCGCAATCGATTCGATTTCCGCGCAACGTGACTCGAGCATGTCGGTGATACGTTGCCCTTCATTCGCCCGCATTTCGCCGATTGCCGCCAGCGCTTTGTCGAGAAGCGCGCCAGCTTCGGCGACCAACGGCTCGACATCGATCTCCGCCTGCTGGATGACGCCGGGCCAGCGCAGGATCTCGATCGGGTTCACGGCCGCCACGTTGGGTAGCTTGGCGGTCAGATCGGAAATACGGTGGCCGATGAGCTCGACGAGATTGGTGTCGATCTGCATCTCGCTGCTCTGATCCAAAGCGCGCCTAAAATACAGTGCACACTCGACCTTGCCGCGACCCAGTGACGAGCTCGCCTGTTGTCGGAACGTCTGCTCTTTGGGACGCAGGTCCTCGGGCAGCTTGAACTGCACATCGAGGTAGCGATGATTGACCGCGCGAATCTCCCAGGTCAGCGTACCAATCGCGGTTTCGGCCGACTCTCGCGCGAAGCCTGTCATACTGTGTAACATCTGTTGCCTGCATCACGTTTTTATAAGGACGGACATTCTAAGCTCTGGTCGCAGTTGAAGGCCATACACGACCGACGTCTTATGCAAATCGAATACGCCAAAGTCTCCGCTCTCGGTGACCGCCAGGACAATCAGGACCGCGCTGCGGTCGTGGCATCCGAGGATGCTGCGCTGTTGCTCGTGTTCGATGGCATGGGCGGGCATTCGGACGGTGCCAAGGCGGCAGAGACCGGTCTGAAAGTCGTCCAGGACCTCTTCATGAACGCGACCCAGCCGATCTTTGATCCGCAGGGCTTTCTCTACATGGCCCTCTCCAGGGCCCATGATGAGGTCGTTCGGATCGGCGCTGACGTCGCGGTGGACTTCCGGCCGCGAGCGACCTGCGCCATCTGCCTTGTGCAGGAAGGTGGTGCATTCTGGGCACATATTGGTGACAGTCGCATCTACCAGGTGCGCGAGGGCGAGGTTCTGACGCGTTCCCGTGACCATAGCCATGTCGAAGTACTCATCCAGGAAGGTGCTATCTCCGAAGAAGAGGCCCAGGACCACCCGATGCGTAACTTCGTCGAATGCTGTATCGGTGGCGATGCGCCCGTTCCCGACATGAGCATTACCAATCGCAAGAAACTCGAACCGGGCGACGTGCTGCTCGCCTGCTCCGACGGACTGTGGTCTGGGCTCAGCGACAGTGACATGGCTGAGATTGGGGCGCCGGGCGATAACAACCTGGTTGAGAATCTCAAGCAACTCAGCATGAAAGCATTGAACGTCAACTCTCCGTACAGCGACAATACGACCGGTACCGCGTTAAGGTGGCTCGGCGGCTAGAATCCCGCTCGCCGCAACAAAGGAGAGTCAACATGCGACCCAGTGGCCGCGAAACATCGCAAATGCGCATTCTGCGCTTTGTTCCCGATTACACGATGCATGCCGAAGGCAGCGTTCTCGCCGAGTTCGGTGACACACGCGTGCTCTGTACGGCAAGTATTGAGGATCGCGTCCCCGGATGGATGCGCAACACCGGGCGAGGCTGGGTTACCGGCGAGTACGGAATGCTGCCGCGTGCCACGCATACGAGATCCGGGCGCGAAGCCGCGCGCGGCAAGCAGGGCGGACGAACGCTCGAGATTCAGCGCCTCATCGGACGATCTTTGCGTGCCGTAACGAACCTGGAAGCCCTGGGTGAACGTTCGATAACACTCGACTGTGATGTGATTCAGGCGGATGGTGGCACGCGCACTGCGTCGATCAGCGGCGCCTACGTTGCGCTCGCAATAGCGATACAGCGTCTGCAGGCAACCGGTCGCCTCAAGAAAAACCCGCTACACGGCCAGGTCGCAGCAATATCGGTAGGCATCTATCGCGGCATACCCGTGCTCGATCTCGACTACGCAGAAGACTCCGAGGCCGAAACCGACATGAACATCGTAATGAACGACGCTGGGCACTTTATCGAGGTGCAGGGTACAGCGGAAGGACACGCATTTACCGATGATGAGTTCTCATCGATGATCTCGCTCGCACGCGGCGGGATCGCCGAAATTATCGAAGCGCAGAACGAGGCAATCAAAGCGGCAACATCGTGAGCAGCGGGCTGAAAAAGGTCGTTATGGCCAGCGGCAACGCCGGCAAAATACGTGAAATCGCAAGCCTGTTGGAGGATCTCGGCGTTGCCGTTGTGGCGCAGACTGAGCTCGGCGTGACGGATGCGGACGAGACGGGCACCACGTTTGCCGAGAACTCGATGATCAAGGCACAGCATGCCGCACAAGCCACCGGGTTGCCCGCAATCGCTGACGATTCAGGTCTCTCTGTGGACGCGCTGGACGGCGCACCCGGTGTTTATTCTGCACGCTATGCCGGCGGCGCCGGTGACGTGGCCAATAACGACAAGTTGCTCGCCGCGCTGCAAGGCGTCGAGAATCGTGGCGCTGCCTTTCATTGTGTCGCGACGTTCGTCGATCCTGCTGATAGCGAGGCGCTCGTTGCGGCAGGAGAGTGGCGCGGCTCAATCCTGCATGAGCGTCGGGGTGACGGGGGTTTCGGCTACGACCCGCTATTCTTCGTGCCTGATTGCAACTGCAGTTCGGCCGAACTCGCGCCCGAACAAAAGAACGCTCGCAGCCATCGCGGCCAGGCCTTAAGGAAACTGGTCGAACTGATCCGACAGAAGTACGCGTGAGTCTTCCGCCGCTTGCCCTGTACGTGCACCTGCCCTGGTGTGTGCGCAAATGTCCGTACTGCGATTTCAATTCGCACTCCGCCGGCACGGGTGCGCCGACGCAACGCTATGTAGACGCGTTGCTGGCGGACCTTGATCAGGAGGCAAAGCGTGCTGCTGGTCGGAGCATCGAGAGCCTCTTTCTCGGCGGTGGTACCCCCAGTTTGTTTGCACCCGAAGAGATCAGCCGCCTGCTCGCCGGCGTGCGTGAGCGATTCGATGTTGCGGACGATGCCGAAATCACCATGGAAGCGAATCCGGGCACCGTCGAGTGTGGTGCACCGGCTGGCTATCGCGAGGCCGGTGTCAATCGCCTGTCCATCGGCGCCCAGAGCTTTGACGACAATGCGCTCAGGCAACTCGGCCGCATTCACTCCAGCGACGACATTCGTCGGGCGGTTGGTGAAGTGAAGTCCGCCGGTTTCGACAACTTTAATCTGGACCTGATGCATGGCCTGCCCGGGCAGACCCTCGCAACAGCTGAAGCCGATGTACGCGCTGCCGTCGAACTCGAGCCGACGCATATTTCCTGGTATCAGCTTACGCTCGAGCCGAACACGGTTTTTCACGCCCGTCCGCCGCACGACCTGCCGGACGAAGAATCCACCTACGCTATTCAGGACGCTGGCGCGAAGCTCTTGCGCGAGGCCGGTTTCGAGCAATACGAGGTGTCGGCCTGGGCCCGGCACGGCCGCCGCTGCCGGCATAACGTCAACTACTGGCTGTTTGGTGACTACCTGGCGGCCGGTGCGGGCGCGCACGGGAAGCTCAGCGACGAAGCGCGTGTGTTTCGCTACCGGAAGCCGGCCAATCCTTTGCAATACATGCTGTTGATGGAACAGAACCCGACCGGCGGCGACCTCGAGCCGGTCACCGACGAGGATTTGCTGTTCGAATTCATGCTCAATGCGTTGCGTCTCTACGACGGCTTTCAGGAAAGGCTGTTCCTGGAGCGAACCGGGCTCTCGGCACAGCGGCTGCAGCAGGCTTCGAGCGGGGCCCAGGCCAGGGGGCTGCTCGAGCGCGGCAAGGACTCGATCTGGCGGCCGACAGAGCTCGGACGGCGGTTTTTGAATGATCTGCAGGCCGAATTTCTGCGCAATTGATGAACGCCCGGCGGTAAAAAATCGAACGCGCGATAGAGGTTCGGACTTGTTCAATTATGCACAAGGCAACGTGCGCACCTATATATTCAGCGTATGAACGCTCCTATCTCATTTTGAGTGTCGCAAAGGGTCTATAACTCTTTGTTTTTAATATGATAATGAAAATGGACACAAAATAGTCATATTGACGGCGGTGCTTGAAAATCCGCACCTTACGTCACTCGTTCAATTTTCCTCCACAAACTTATCCACAGGTTCTGTGGATAAAAATCGGGGGCTTGCGGAGACTGCGTCTTCGCTATATCATGCGCGGCCTTTTTCGCAGGTTGCGTGCTCCGGAGAGCAAAAATGAAAGCCGACATTCATCCCAATTACAATTCCATCAAGGTTACCTGTAGTTGCGGCAACGAATTTGAAACGCGCTCGACGCTCCGCGAGGATCTTCTTATCGAAGTGTGCTCCTCATGCCACCCGTTTTACACCGGCAAGCAGAAGATCGTTGATACCGGCGGTCGCGTCGACAAGTTCCGCAAGAAGTACGGAATGAGCTAAAACCAGGGCCGTGCCGGGCGTCGCCCGGTACCATCTATCTGGTACTAAACTTTCGTATAACCACGACTCCGCATTGCGGAGCTCTCTGCTATGCTCGTCTGGTTTGGATACAGCGATATACAGAGGAAAGTAAAGTCATGAGCCAGGAAGCATATCGGCTAATAAGCCCCAATGGTACCGAGTCCGAGCTGCCGGTCCGCAGCGGAACCACAGGCCCCGACGTTATCGACATAACTGGCCTGTATAAAAGTCACGGCGCATTTACCTACGACCCCGGCTTTGTCGCCACAGGCAGCTGCGAGTCCGACATCACCTTCATTGATGGTGAAAAGGGCATACTTATGTACCGCGGCTACCCAGTCGAGCAGCTGGCGAAGCACTCGAATTTCATGGAAGTGTGCTGGTTACTGCTAAATGGCGACTTGCCCACCCCGGACGAACTCGCAAATTTTGAAGAAACGATTCGCCGCCACACCATGCTCAATGAGGGCATGCTGAACTTCTTCAAAGGTTTTCGTTACGACGCCCACCCGATGGCACAGCTGTCGGCCGTCGTTGGCTCGATGTCGGCCTACTACCATGCGGAGATGGATGCTTCGAACCCGTTGCACCGGGATATCTTCGCTCACCGGATCATCGCCAAGTTGCCGACGATCGCGGCCGCGGCCTACAAGCTGAATACCGGCCAGCCGTTCATGTATCCGCGCAACGATCTTAACTATTGCGACAACCTGTTGCAGATGTTGTTTGCTGTGCCCGCCGAGCCTTACGAGATCAACCCGGTTGCCTCCGAAGCGCTCGACCTCCTGTTTATCCTCCATGCAGATCACGAGCAGAACTGCTCGACATCGACAGTGCGCATGGCCGGCAGCTCGGGCGCCAATCCGTATTCGGCGATCGCGGCCGGTATCTCGGCACTTTGGGGTCCCGCTCACGGCGGCGCCAACGAGGCTGTTCTGAAGATGCTGGATAAGATCGGTGATGCCAGCCAGATCGGCAAATTCGTCGAAAAGGCGAAAGACAAGAACGACCCGTTCCGTCTCATGGGCTTCGGCCATCGCGTCTACAAGAACTTCGATCCGCGCGCGACAATTATTCGCGAGACGTGCCATAAGGTGCTCGATGCACTCGACACTGACGACACGCCGTTGTTCGATCTCGCTCGGGAACTCGAGCAGGTTGCGCTCAGCGATGATTACTTCAAAGAGAAAAATCTCTACCCGAACGTCGATTTCTATTCGGGCATCATCTACAAAGCTCTTGGCATTCCGACCTCGATGTTCACGGTGATGTTCGCGCTGGGTCGTTCGGTCGGCTGGGTCTCGCACTGGCGCGAGATGATCTCGGATCCGAAAGGCAAGATCGCCCGACCGCGTCAGCTCTACACGGGCGCGGCCGCGAGAGACTACGTACCGATCGCCAAACGTTAGATGTTCCGGGGACACCTGAAAGGTGTCCCCGGGAGCACGCACCACCTTAGGTCGCGTATCACGACCAAAGGGGGACACCTGAAAGGTGTCCCCCCTTCTAATCAGATGTGCTCGAGTAGTTCCTGCACACCGTTGGCGTCGATGCGCCTCATCGGCTTGCCGTCGATGGGGCTCATTGGTGCCTGCCGAATTCCGTCCACTGGAAACACGGTCGCCTGGATCGGGTTGTTGCCGTGGTGGAATTCGAATCCCGCAAATGTATCGAACCGGTCGCGCCGACTTTTCAGCCGGCGCTCGTAAGGTTTGTAGCTGACACCCAACTCTGCCAGTTCCATTGCGACAAACTCGGGGCTATCTGCGAATACGTGCAGATTAACGGCGGAATTCTCATCGGCCGTTCCGGACAACACGGGCCCAACCAGCCGGGGTGTAAACGATGACAGCAATTCCATGGCGGACAATGCGGCGACGCGCATCATCCGCAGGCGATCTTCGTGGGAGTCGCCGCCAAAGAGTTGCAGATGTTCGGCGACAGCCGCTTCGATTTCGGCATTGCCCGGCAGCGAACCGCGCGCGCCGACCCCAAGGCGCTCAGCGGCCTTCTGCTTGGCTACGCGATAGTCGCGAACACCGTGATCAACGATGATGCGCGCGGCCTCCTGCGCGAGCACCAGCCGCGCACGTTCCGTCTCACTGTTGCGTCGTCGTGCCATCGCTCAGAATAAGGATTCGCTTTCTTCCTTCTCTTCCTCGGGTTCCGGATCGATGCCCGACGCGTTGTTAAACGGATCCAGCACTTCTTCCGTGGCCTCGCATTCGGGGACATTGTCCTCGCGGAACACTTCGAAGATCACGTTGCGTTGACCAGCCCGCGCAGGGCAGCCGGATTCGCGGTCGATCAGTACTGAGACAATGCCGTCCGGCATCGGCATCTGGTGTTCCGGCACGCCTTTTAATGCGATACGCGAGAATTCAACCCAAATGGGGAGTGCGGTCCGAGACCCTTCCTCACCTCGAGCGAGCGGCAGGTCGTCGTCGTAGCCGACCCATACAATCGTAGCGATGTCGGCATTAAAGCCACCGAACCAGGCATCGCGACGGTCGTTCGAGGTGCCGGTCTTGCCGGACAGGTCGTTACGGCCCAGAGCCATCGCACGGCGGCCGGTGCCAGCTCTCACGACGTCGCGCATCATGTCCTGGACCAGGAACGCGTTCTGTGGCGAGACGGTCTGTGGTGCGATATTAATGCCTTCAAAGAGTTCGGGTGCCGTGGTCGCATCGGGTTGGTAGACGGCAGCAATCTCGACCATTTCGTCGAGCGTCAGTTCGTCCTTTGGTTCGTCGCCGTAGGTAAAGGCAGGTTCCCGGGGTACACAGGCATCGCACACGATGGCCGGGTCCGCGCGGTACAGCATCTCCCCTTCGGGCCCATAAATTGCGTCGATAATGTAAGGTTTAACCGCATGGCCGCCATTGGCCAAGGTCGCGTAGCCCTGCGCCATATCAAGTGGCGAGGCCGCACCGGCGCCGAGCGCCAGCGAACCGTTACGCGGCAGGGCAGCGTCGCCAAAACCGAACTTCTCAATATGACGAACCGCATTGCCGATGCCCGTCTCGAACAGCAGCAACCTTACCGACACCAGGTTCATCGAGCGCTTCAGCGCTTCGCGCATGCGCGTCGGGCCGTAAAAGCGACCACTGTAGTTAATGGGGCGCCAGACCGCCTCGAGTTCCGAGGAGTTAATAACGACGGGCGCGTCAAGGACCACGGTTGCCGGTGTATTGCCGTACTCGAGGGCGGCAGAGTAGATAAAGGGTTTGAACGACGAACCTGGCTGGCGATAGGCCTGACGCGCACGGTTGAACTTGCTGGTCGTAAAGTCGAAGCCGCCGGTGAGCGCGGTGACCGCGCCGTCAAACGGGTCGATTGACACGACCGCGCCCTGTACTTCGGGCACCTGCGCGAGTGCCCAGGAGCCCTTGGTCGTCGGCATAATATATATAAGGTCGCCCGGCGCGAGGACTTCTGCCGCTGTTTCGGGCGCAGGACCGAACGTATCGCGGTCGATAAACCGGTTCGCCCAGCGAATGCCGGACCACGGCAACGTATCCGTCTTACCACCGCGCAACAGCAGCGATGCCGTGTTGTTCTCATGGACGGCTGTCACGAGCGCGACGGTCAAGCCGCCCGGCGCGTACTGTTCCAGCATTTCCCTGATTCCGATTGGCCATTCAGTAAAGGGCCGGGCCAGAATCTCGTCGCTCAGGTCGACGGAGCTAATCGGGCCCCTGTAGCCGCGGCGCCGGGTGAATTCGAGCAGGCCGTTGCGCAGAGAGTAATTCGCCGCCTTTTGCAGCCGCGAATCCAGTGCCGTAACAACCTGGTAGCCATCGGTATAAGTGCCTTCGCCGTAACGCTTGAGCATTTCACTGCGCACCATCTCCGCGACATACGGTGCGTTCAGTTCGACAGCGGCACCATAGAGACGGGACTCCATTTCCCAGGTCATCGCCTCGTCATAGGTGTTGTCATCTATGTACCCGAGGTCATGCATACGGCCGAGGACGTAGCCACGACGCATCTCCGCATTCGCAGCGCTGTAAACCGGGTTATAACGCGACGGCGCGGGTAATACGCCGGCCAGTGTGGCGGCTTCTGCCGCATTGATGTCAGCAAGGTTTTTGTTGAAATAGACCTGCGCCGCCGCGGCAACGCCGTAGGCGCGTTGGCCGAAGAACATCTTGTTAAGGAACAGCGCCATGATCTGTTCCTTGGTAAATTCCTGCTCGATCTTGTAGGCGAGAAATGCTTCGCGAAGCTTGCGCGCGAACTTCTGTTCGCGCGTGAGGAAGTAGTCGCGCGCAAGTTGCTGCGTTAGTGTACTGCCGCCACTGGATATATCGCCGGTCATGGCGAGCTGCACGAATGCCCGCACGATGCCGCGATAGTCAATGCCAGGGTGCACAAAGAATCGCTGGTCTTCCGCTGCGACAAACGCGTCGACCACATGCTGCGGGAGCTCGTCGTAGGTAACCAGGATGCGCCGGCGTTCCCCGATCTCGGAGATCAGGTAGCCATCACGACTGAAAATCCGCAGCGGAATTTGCAGCGGAATATCTCGAATTGTCTCGGCCGCCGGCAGGCCCGGCTGCACATAGTAATAGGCGCCAATGACGCCCGCGGTCACGCCAATACCACTAATCGCGCCCAATCCGAGCATCACGATGAGCACGCGAATCAGCTTATGTCGCCTTATGTGACGTAGACCCAATTCTTTTTTCGTTGATTTATGCATAGTTACAAGCGTTTTCGGCCGAACACCCCGAATTCTGCAGGCCTTACACAGCCTCATTAAAGAATAACGTGGTGTTCAACCGGTGGCGACAGTGTGGCTTTTCTGGGGCAATGGTTCAGTAAAGCAGCATCAGGCGGCGATGATAGTCATACGAACCTGAGTGCTGCAATAACGAGTCTCAGGTCCGCCTGTCGACCGGTTCACGGAAACGGCGCCAAAGTCCCCCTAACATGGGGATTGTAGGATCGTGAACACAGTCACGTTTTATTTAACATTTTATTGATATATAGTTAAATCGCTTTGCTCATGTCTGGCTTACATTTGACTCGCAACTTACCGACTTAGAAGGAAAAACACGTGCTTTTTGGCAACAAATCACAGCCGCTGCTAGGCCTCGATATCACGACGTCGTCGGTCAAGCTGATAGAGCTTTCCCAAAGTGGGAAGCGCTATCGGGTCGAGTCCTATTCAGCAGAGCCTACACCCCCCAGCTCGGTGAGCGAAAAAGCCATTGTCGACGCGAAAGCCGTTGGCGAGGCGATTCGGCGCGCCTTTAAGCGAGCGGGTGCCAAGGCAACAGATGTGGCCGTCGCTATCAGTGGTGATGCGGCCATTACTAAAGTCATCCAGATGCCATCGAGTCTTTCCGAAAGGGACCTCGAAGGCCAGGTCGAGATCCAGGCGGACCAGTACATCCCCTTCCCGATGGAAGAGGTGAGCTTCGACTACGAAGTGATTGGCCCGAACGACAAGGATCCCGAGCTGATGGACGTGTTGCTGGTTGCGACGCGTACGGAGAACGTCGAGCAACGCCAGGCAGCCGTAAATGCTGCAGGCCTGGCGACGCAGATCGTTGACGTTGAGGCATTCGCTCTCGAGAATGCCTGCCGCCTGCTCAGCCACCAGATTCCTGACGGTGGCATGGGGCAATCGGTCGCCGTTGTCGACATCGGCGCGTCAAGCACGACGTTCAGTGTCTTGTCAGACCTCAAGGTTGTCTACACGCGCGACTTTAACTTCGGTGGTCAGCAGCTAACTGAAGAAATCATGCGTACCTACGGTCTTTCAATGGAAGACGCCGGTCGGGCGAAGAAGCAGGGTGGCCTGCCATCCAACTACCAGCCCGAAGTGCTGGAACCGTTTATCGATGATATGACCCAGCAGGTCAGTCGTTCGCTCCAGTTCTACCTCGCATCGGGTGGTGGGCGCGAACAACCTGACATGATCCTGGTATGTGGCGGCTGCGCCAACATCCCGGGCATCTCGGACGTCATCTCAAGCCGCGTAGGTATTCCGACGGAAGTCGGCGACCCGCTCGGTCAGATGAAAATTTCAGGCAAGGCCAAATCACAAGGTGTGCACAAAGATGCGACAGCACTACTTACGGCCTGTGGTCTCGCACTGAGGAGCTTTGACTAATGCCTAGTATTAATCTACTCCCCTGGCGCGAGGCGGAACGCCAGAAACGCCAACGAGACTTCGCTATGGCAATGGGCGCGGCGGTGATCGCGGCTATCGCCGTTGTCATGCTGACGATGCTCGCGTACTCGCAGATGATTTCCGCGCAGAATTTACGCAACGACCGGCTCAAGGCTGAAATTGTCGAGCTCGAGAAGAGTATCGCGGAGATCGATGGCCTCGAGCAGCAAAAAGAACGCCTGCTCGCGCGCATGGAAATTATCGAAGAGCTGCAGAAGAGTCGCCCGGAGATCGTACATCTCTTTGACGAACTCGCGCGCCAGCTGCCCGAAGGTGTGTACCTGACAGGAATGAAACAAACGGGTGCCCGGGTGGAGATTCGCGGCGTTGCCCAGTCGAGCACACGTGTCTCGGCGTTGATGCGCCAGATCGATGCCTCGGAATGGCTCGGCGACCCGGAGGTCGAACGAGTTGAAACGACGCAGGCAGGCTCATCGCGTCAGTCGGCGTTCGTGGTTTATCTGAAGCAGATGCGCTCCGGGATGGAGGAGATGGAATGAACCTCGTTGAAGAACTTCAGAGTCTGGACGCGAATGACGTCGGCCGCTGGCCACTGCCGTTCCGAGTAGCCGTTATCGTGATTGTGTTTGTGCTGGTCACGGGCCTTGGTCTCTACTGGTTTATCGCAAAAGACAAGGCGCCACAGCTTGAGCGTGTCGAGGGTGAAGAGAAAGAGCTTCGCCTGACTTTCGAGAACAAGCAGAGGAAGGCAGCAAACTACAACGACTATAAAGCGCAGCTCGCAGAGATCGAACAGTCTTTCGGCACAATGCTACGGCAGCTGCCGGGTGAGACGGAGATCCCGAGCCTGATCGTCGACATTTCGCAAACGGGCCTCGCGGCCGGCTTGCAGGAAAAATTGTTCGCGCCGCAGCCGGAAATACCCCGGGACTTTTACGCTGAGAAGCCGATCAAGATACGCCTGACGGGCGGGTACCACGAGGTCAGCAAGTTTGTCAGCGGTATCGCCGCACTGCCGCGAATCGTGACGCTCCATAACATCACTATTACGCCCGAGAGCAATGAGGGCTTTGATAACCTGAGCATGGAAGTGACCGCTCAGACCTACCGCTATCTTGACGAGGAGGCAAACTAATGTTCCACGCTTCTTCAACAATCAAGTCCGTCATCAAGCTTGGTCTGGTTGCAGTTCTGGCGCTCGGTCTCACGGCTTGCGGCGCCGATATGGATGAGCTCGACACGTACATCAACAAGGTGAAAGCGACTCCGGGTGGCCGCATAGAGCCGCTTCCAGAGATTACGCCTTACGAAGGGTTTGCGTATGTTGCTGACCAGCAGGGCATTCGCTCGCCGTTTGTGCCGGACACGCCGCAGTCAAGTGGTTCGGCGGCGGGTGGAACACGGCCTGATCCCGATCGTATTCGCGAGTTCCTCGAGGACTTTCCGCTGGACACGCTCCGCATGGTCGGCACGCTAAATATCGGCGAGACACTTTACGGACTCGTACAAACATCGGACGGACTGATTCACCGCGTCGTTCCAGGTAACTACCTGGGTCAAAACGACGGACGAATCACGGATATTTCTGAATCGGAAATCACACTGGTGGAAATTATTTCAGATGGTATCGGCGGCTATATCGAAAGAGACGCCGCGGTTGGTCTTTCAGACTAACGCCTGAATGGAACTGGGAGTAATGGGAATGATGCTCAAAACAAAACCGACGGTGACGCCTCGCTTTGCGAAGTTCGCCGCATTGGCACAGGCGGCACTGCTGCTCTTCTGGGGGGCTTTTGCCAGCGCCCAGGAAGGTAACAGGCTGCAAGACATTCAGGTGCAGAGTCTGCCCGGCGAACGCGTCGAGCTGAGGCTGATCATGAGTGACACAGCGCCTGAGCCGCTGGACTTCACGATCGAGAATCCCGCACGGATTGCGCTCGACCTGCCTGACACGGCACTGGGTATGACATCGCGTCGCCGCGATGTGAACCTTGGGCCGCTGGACACAGTGTTGACGGCCGAAGCGAATGGCCGCACACGTGTGGTCCTGAATCTCGGCACGATGGTCGCCTACGAAACCCGTCGTAGCGGAAACACGGTAATCGTCACCCTCGGTGACGGAGATGACTACAGCGCAGGTACCACCCAGTTCGCCAGTGCGCCAGCCTCTGATTCCCGTTCCTACGCCGCTCCGGGAGCGCGCGCCATTTCCTCAGTCGATTTCCGCCGTACTCGCGACGGTGGCGGCCGCGTTGTCGTCAACCTGACCGACCCGTCGACCTCAGTTGATATTCGCCAGGAAGGTGGACGCGTCGTTGCTGTATTCAAAGACACGAGCCTGCCGGCAGAGTTGATGCGTCGTCTCGACGTCAACGACTTTGCGACGCCGGTCACGACTGTCGACACGCTGCGCACGAATCTCGATACACGCATCGTTATTTCAGCTACAGGCAAGTATGAGCAGCTTGCCTACCAGTCTGACAACGAGTTCACGATCGAGATCAATCCGGCGCCGGAAGAGTCGCAGGCTGAAGCCAGCCTGTTCTCGGAGAACAAGGAATATGAAGGTCAGCGCCTGTCGCTGAACTTCCAGGATATCGAGACGCGCTCGGTGCTGCAGCTGCTGGCTGAGACCTCCGGCAAGAACATCGTGGTATCGGACACGGTCCAGGGTAACGTAACGCTGCGCCTGCGCAACGTACCGTGGGACCAGGCCCTCGACATCGTGATGACGACCAAGGGGCTCGACATGCGCCAGAATGGCAATGTCATCATGGTCGCGCCGGCCGAAGAAATTGCATCACGCGAAACCGCGGATCTTGAAGCAAAGCTCGCCATTCAGGAGTTGGAGCCGATGTACTCCGAGTTCCTGCAGGTTAACTACGCGAAAGCGAGTGACCTGGCTGGCCTGATAACGGGTGCCGACAAGGGTTCGATGCTCTCTGAACGTGGCAGCATCGGCGTCGATGATCGCACGAATACGCTGCTGGTCCAGGACACAGCAGAACGGCTGCAGGATATTCGTCGCATGGTTCGCACGCTGGATATTCCGATCAAGCAGGTCCTCATCGAGTCGCGCATTGTTGTCGTTAACGACAGCTTCAGCCGCGATCTGGGTGTGCGCCTTGGCGTGACCGGCTTTAACGAGGATGGCGGCGACCTGATCGTTGGGTCTGGCTCGGGAGCGGGCACGGATACGATGATCAGTTCCGCGCTTGACAACCTTGCTGATCCGGCCAACGGCACGGTCTTCCCGATTGAGCTTCCGCAGCTCAGTGATCGCTACAACGTGAGCGTGCCGATCGCAGATGCGGCAGGCCGTTTCTCGCTCGCGGTACTGCAGAGCGACTACCTGGTCGATCTCGAGCTGACGGCTCTGGAAGCCGAAGGCCTCGGTGAAATCGTTTCGACACCGCGCGTGATCACGGCTAACCAGAAAGAAGCCACGATCAAGCAGGGTGTCGAAATTCCGTACCAGCAATCGGCCTCTTCGGGTGCCACGACCATCATGTTCAAGGAAGCCGTGCTTGAGCTGACGGTCACCCCGCAGATTACGCCAGATAACAACATCATCATGGATCTTAAAGTCAGCAAGGATAACGTCGGTGAGATTATCTCTACTGGTGGACTGGGTGGCACCGTACCGAGTATCGATACCCGCTCCGTCGAAACGCAGGTTCTTGTTGCGGATGGTCAGACGGTAGTTCTTGGCGGTATCTACGAGACTGAGCGTCGCGAGACGCTCAAGAAGGTGCCGTTCCTTGGCGACATTCCTTTTGCCGGCGCACTGTTCCGCAGCAAGCAGAAGGTGGACAATAAGGCTGAACTGTTGATCTTCGTGACACCTCGCATCCTTGAGGAAGGCTCCACCATCTACTAAGCTGGTGAGCAAATGATGATCATGGAAAGCCAACCCTCGGGTTGGCTTTCTGCTTAAGGGCTCAAGAGCCACGCTATGAAACATCCGAAGAACATCTTTCTCATCGGCCCCATGGGCGCCGGCAAGTCTGCCGTTGGCCGCCATCTGGCTCGAGCCCTGCACCTGACATTCGTTGACAGCGACGATGAAGTGGAATCGCGGACGGGCGTGGACATCGCGTTTATTTTCGAGAAAGAGGGTGAAGACGGGTTTCGCAAACGTGAGGCCGCCGCAATTGACGATCTGACACGGCTGGACAGCGTTGTGCTGGCGACGGGCGGCGGGGCGGTTATGAACGCAGAGACACGCAGCAACCTTGGTGGGCGCGGATTTGTCGTGTATCTCTACACGACGGTCGACCAGCAGGTTGTCCGTACAAAGAAAGGCCGGCAACGTCCATTGCTGGAAAATGATGATCCGCGGGGCACGCTCGAGGGGTTGCTGCAGAAGCGCGACCCGCTGTACCGGGAAATTGCAGACCTCGTTGTTGAGACCGATGGCAGGAAGGTGCATTCGGTGGCGAGTGAGATCATCGAAGCAATCAGCTAGTACCGTAGAAGAGGGGACACCTGAAAGGTGTCCCCTGATTGGTTCCGATACGCGACGTAAGTTCTTAGCAAGCGAATTACGTGTCCCGACCTAAAGGGGACACCTGAAAGGTGTCCCCCCTTCTCTTGAGGTAAGCTACCGCACATGAGTTCAACCCTGACAGTCGATCTCGGCGATCGCAGCTACCCGATCGTGATCGGGCGCGGTTTGCTGGATGGCAACTTCGATCTCAACGCATTCGTGCGCGGCAGCGACTGCCTGGTCGTTAGCAATGAAACGGTTGCGCCCCTCTACTATGAAAAGCTGTGCGCCAATCTTGCCGGGTGCGGCGTGAACGGCATTAACCTGCCCGATGGTGAGTCGTTCAAAACTATCGCCACCATGCGATCGATCCTTGACCGACTTGTCGAGTTACGCGCCAATCGTGATATTGCCGTGATCGCGCTGGGAGGCGGCGTCGTAGGCGATATCGCCGGCTTTGCAGCCGCCTGTTACATGCGCGGCGTAGATTTCATCCAGGTTCCCACCACGTTGCTGGCGCAGGTTGATTCCTCTGTCGGCGGAAAAACCGGCGTTAACCATGCGCAGGGTAAAAACCTGATCGGCGCGTTCCACCAGCCGCGGGTGGTACTCATCGATACGAACACTCTCGATACCTTGCCCGACCGGGAACTCGCAGCGGGCCTTGCCGAGGTCATCAAATACGGTGCGATTTGCGATGCAGAGTTTTTTGCCTGGCTCGAAGCCAACATGACCAATTTGCTTGCCCGGGATCCGGACGCACTCGAACAGGCCATCCGCCGGTCCTGCGAACTCAAGGCTGAGGTTGTCGCCGAGGATGAACGCGAGGCAGGGCGCAGGGCCATACTTAACTTCGGCCATACGTTTGGGCACGCTATTGAGCATTGCCATGGCTACGGTGAATGGCTGCACGGCGAAGCCGTGGCGGCTGGCATGATCATGGCGGCCAGACTGAGCGGGCTACCCGCGGACGATGTCGATCGCCTTGCGGCCCTGGTCGCTGCGGCAGGTCTCCCAACAGAGCCACCGGCGATTGCCGCAGATGCCTGGTTAGATGCAATGGGGATGGACAAGAAAGTGCAGGCCAAGCAGCTGCGCTTCGTACTCCTCGATGCCATCGGTGAGAGCCGCGTTTCGTCTGAGTATGACGGCAGTCGCCTCAATGAAATCCTACGCGGCTAACGAAGCCACCAGTCGCGGCCGGCGTTTCGATGAGCCGCACGCAAGCTACCGGGGCGAATACCAGCGCGACAGGGATCGCATCATTCACTCGACGGCGTTTCGGCGCCTCATGTACAAGACCCAGGTGTTCGTTAATCACGAAGGTGACCTGTACCGGACACGGTTGACGCACTCGCTGGAAGTTTCCCAGATCGGCCGGTCGGTAGCCGTCGCCCTGGGCCTCAACGAACCCCTGACAGAGGCGATCTGCCTGGCGCACGACCTTGGCCATACGCCGTTTGGCCATGCAGGCCAGGACACGCTAAATGCCTGTATGCGTGACTATGGGGGCTTCGAGCACAACCTGCAGTCGCTGCGGGTTGTCGATGAACTGGAGGCCAAGTACGCCGACTTTCCCGGCCTGAACCTCATGTTTGAAACGCGCGAGGGTATCCTCAAGCACTGTTCAGCACGGAATGCCCGATTATTGGGTGACGTTGGGGAGCGCTTCCTGAGTCGCGGGCAACCGGGTCTCGAGGCGCAGATCGCGAATCTTGCCGACGCCATCGCCTACAACAACCACGACGTGGACGATGGCCTCCGGGCCGGTCTGCTCACACTGGAACAGCTGCGGGAACAGGCGTTGTTCGGGCAGCAGTATGAGAGGGTTCATGCGCGGTACCCGGAGCTCGAAGACCGGCGCCTGATCTACGAGATCATTCGCCGCATGATAGGAACAGTGGTGGCTGACCTCATTGAGGAATCAAAGCGCCAGATCGAGGAGGCCGGCGTTACGTCGATCGAGGGCGTCCGCGCGGCGAGTGGGCCGCTTGTGAACATGTCACCGCCTGTCTACGAACAGCATATGTCTCTGAAGCGGTTTCTCAACAAGCATCTGTACCGCCATGAGCAAAAGCTCGAAATGACACGGCGTGCGCAGGCCATCGTGCAGGACCTGTTCAACGCATACTCGGGCGACATCACATTGATGCCACAAGAGTTTTCGGAGCGGGCGGCGAGTATCGATCGGACAGGCCGCGCCAGGGTCATAGCGGACTACATTGCCGGGATGACAGATCGCTATGCGATCGCCGCCCACGAGGCGCTCGCGGGCTGCTAGAATGCGCATCCTCGAAGGAGCGCAAGCAGTGAAGCACAAAGATATCCCAGCCAAAGACCGACTCATATTCGCTATGGACGTTCCGACCTGCGACCGGGCGAAAGAGCTCGCCGTGGAACTCGGTGACGCGGTCACGTTTTACAAAATCGGTCTCGAGTTGATGATGAGCGGCGAATATTTCGACCTGCTCGACTGGATGCTCGCTCGTGACAAGAAGGTCTTCTGCGATCTCAAGTTTTTCGACATTCCGGCAACAGTCGGTTCCGCCGTGCGGTCGCTAAGAAACCGTGGCGCGACTTTTGTTACCGTGCACGGCAATCGCTCCATTATGGAAGCGGCGGCTGAGAACAAGGGTGACAGCCTCAAGGTCCTCGGTGTTACGGTTTTGACCAGCCTTGATCGCGGCGATCTCGATGACCTTGGCTTCGACTGCGATATCGGCGACCTGGTCCTGTCACGTGCACGACAATGCCTGGAATCAGGTTGTGACGGTGTTATCTCATCCGGCCTCGAAGTGCCGGCGCTGCGCGAGTTCGTGGACGAGAAACTGCTCGTCGTGTCGCCCGGAATTCGACCGGTGGATAACAAGCCGGTTGGTGACCAGAAGCGCGTTGTCACTGTCGAAACGGCTTTCCAGAACGGCTGCGACTATATCGTCGTTGGTCGCCCGATTCGCGACGCGGACAGTCCGCGTGTCATGGCCGAAGCCATGCAAGCCTCAATCGCTAAACAGGTAGGGACCTGATGACTGAACTGAAAAACGATCTGCTACTCAGGGCCCTGATGAAGGAGCCCGTCCCGCGCACACCACTATGGATCATGCGCCAGGCGGGTCGTTACCTGCCGGAGTATCGCGCAACGCGCGAACAGGCCGGTGATTTCATGAGCCTGTGCCGCAATCCGGATCTCGCGTGCGAAGTCACCATGCAACCGCTCCGCCGCTATGCGCTGGACGCGGCGATCCTGTTCTCTGACATCCTGACGGTACCCGACGCGATGGGTCTCGGCCTGTACTTCGTCACGGGTGAGGGCCCCAAGTTCAGCGACCCGGTACAGACAGTCGATGCCATCCGTAATCTGCGGGTACCCGACGTCGAGAAAGAGCTCGGCTATGTGTTTGACGCCGTGCGCACGATCCGTCGCGAGCTTGATGGCAAGGTTCCGCTGATCGGTTTCGCAGGCAGCCCGTTCACGTGCGGGACCTACATGGTTGAGGGCGGCTCCAGCAGGGAGTTCCCGACCATCAAGGGTCTGGCCGCCGAAGCACCCGAAGCACTCGACGAACTTATGGATAAGGTCGCCGAAACGACGACCGAGTACCTGAATGCCCAGATCGAAGCGGGCGCTCAGGCAGTGCAGATTTTTGATACCTGGGGTGCGGCGCTCGAGCCGGACGACTTCCGCCGGTTCTCGCTGGCCAGCATGCAGAAAATTGTTGACGGCCTGACTCGCGAAAAAGATGGACGCAAGATTCCCGTGATTTTGTTCACGAAAGGCGCCGGACCGTTGCTCAAGGACCTCGCAGACACCGGTTGCGACGCCCTCGGCGTGGACTGGACGACCGATCTCGCGCAGGCGCGCGAGTATGTGCAGGACAAGGTTGCGTTGCAGGGTAACCTCGACCCGGCGACGCTACGGGAGAGCCCTGAGCTTATTCGTGAGGGCGTCGCGAGAACACTGGCCAGCTACGGTGACGGGCCCGGGCATGTGTTTAACCTGGGCCACGGCATTACGCCGGACATCGATCCGGACAATCTTGGGGTGCTGGTTGACGC
>JAHEGH010000013.1:0-5409 GCA_024639825.1 Gammaproteobacteria bacterium | reverse complement strand
GCGATCCCGATAGCCGCAGCTTCGAGTACGCCGTCGAGTTCGACGACGACGTTCTCAATTTCGTTCGGATACACGTTGAAACCGGATACGAGAATCATGTCTTTCTTGCGGTCCTCAATCCACACGAAGCCTTCGTCATCCATGCGGCCGATATCGCCAGTACGCAGCCAGCCCCCCGGCAGCATCACGTCCGCCGTGTCTTGCGGTCGCCGCCAGTAGCCCTCCATGACCTGGGGGCCCTTGATGCAGATTTCCCCGACTTCGCCGAGGGCCAGTGCATTGCCATCGTCACCAACGATCATGATGTCTGTCGATGGCACCGGCAGTCCGATCGTTCCTGTGAAGTCGCTGCGAATTTTGCAGCAGATCGCGACGGGCGAAGTCTCGGTCAATCCATAGCCCTGCAGAATCGACTGCCCGGTCCTTTGTTTCCATTCCCTGGCTACTGCCGGCTGCACGGCCATGCCACCGCCAATGGCAACGCGCAGGTGGCTAAAGTCGATCTGGTCAAAACTCGGCGTATTCATCAGTGACGCAAAAATGGTATTCACGCCCGTGAACAGGTTGAAATCGAAGCGCGCAATTTCCTTCGCGAAGCCCTCGAAGTCGCGCGGATTGGTGATCAATACGTTCTCGCCGCCGAGTGCCATCACCGTCAGGCAATTCCCCTCAAGCGAAAAGATGTGATAAAGCGGCAGAGCAGTGATGGCGATCACCTGGTCGACATCGTCATAGACATCGCCCTGCCAGGTGATCGTCTGCTGCACGTTGCTAACCATGTTGCGGTGACTGAGCATGGCGCCCTTCGAAACGCCGGTCGTGCCTCCCGTATACTGCAGGTAGGCGATATCGGCATAGCCGAGGTCCACGACGTTGAGTTTTTCGCCGGCACCCTGCTTGAGCGCCTTCCGGAATGGCGTGCTGTTGGCAAATCGATACGATGGCACGGCCTTCTTCACGTAGCGTAATGCCAGGTTCATGAAGGTGCCCTTCGGCCAGCTCAGCAGGTCACCGATACCGGTTGTGACGACGTGGTCGACGTTCGTATCGCTGATGACGTCCTCGAGTATGTGCGCAAAATTCTCGAGGATGACAATTGCTCGTGCTCCCGAATCTTGCAGCTGGTGCTTGAGTTCGCGGGCCGTATACAGTGGATTAACGTTCACGACGACAAGCCCGGCGCGAAATATGCCGCACATTGCGACCGGGTACTGCAGAATATTGGGCAGCATGATCGCAACTCGTTCACCGCGCGTGAGTCCGAGTTTCTTCTGCAGGAAACAGGCAAATTGCATCGACTGGTGGTTCAGGTCGCTGTAGCTCAGCGTAGTACCCATGTTGGTATACGCCGCGCGATCCGGGTACAACGCAAAGCTATGCTCGAACAGATCGCGGATGGAGCGCCACGGGGGCGCAGGAATTTCCTCCGGCATACCTTCGGGATAGGATTTCAACCAAACTTTTTCCAAGGTTTCTCTCTCGTCTTAATGTGTGTCCAGTGTAGCGCGGATTATGGGCCAAGCGTTATCCAGAAGCATGGGCTGCGCCTTGGCGTTCGGGTGAATACGATCTTCCTGCAGAAGGTCGTCGTTGAGGGCGATGCCGTCCATGAAAAACTCGATCCAGCGGATATCCAGGTCGGCCGCAACGTCGCTGAACACGGCTTCGAACGCCTGCGTGTAGCGTGTGCCGTAGTTTGTCGGGATTCGAATGCCCAGCAGGACGACCTCGGCGCCGGAATCGCGCGCGCGGCGGGCGATGGTTTCGATATTGCTCTGGATGCTGGCGGTAGGAAATCCGCGAAGGCCGTCATTGGCGCCGAGTTCCAGAATGATCAGCTCAGGCTCAAACGTGACGATTGCGCTATCGATCCGAGTGGCACCGCCGGCGGTTGTTTCGCCGCTAATGCTGGCGTTCACGACACGATGTTCGTACCCTGTTTCCTCGAGTCGCTGTTGCAACAAAGTGACCCAGGACTGGTCAATGTCAATACCATAGCCCGCGCTCAGACTGTCGCCGAAAACCAGAATGGTCGGCGACTCGGCAGCCTGGGCATTGGCCACCATTAACAGAACTACAAGAGTAAGAATTTTTCGCATGCCGGATATATCAGTCAAAAACGTGCTTGAAGCACACCAGTTAAGTAAGGAGGTTAGCAGCCCCGAAGGGACTCTGACCATTCTGAAGGACGTGAGTTTCAGCGTCGATGCCGGTGAGTCGGTTGCGGTCGTTGGGCCGTCCGGGGCAGGCAAGTCCACATTGCTGGCCCTGTTGGCCGGCCTCGACCTGCCAACGCGCGGTCACGTCGACCTCAATGGCGCGAATCTGTCGGACCTCGATGAAGACGGGCGTGCCCTGGTGCGTGCGGAGAGCGTGGGCTTCGTGTTCCAGTCATTTCACCTGGTGCCGTCGCTCAACGCCCTTGAAAATGTCATGCTGCCGCTGGAATTGGCGGGTCATGGTGATGCCCGCAAAGCGGCGCGAGCGATCATCGACAAGGTGGGGCTTGCTGATCGCTGGAGTCATTATCCCGCGCAGCTGTCCGGGGGCGAGAAACAGCGCGTGGCGATTGCGCGCGCATTCGCGACCGAGCCTGCCGTCCTGTTCGCGGATGAGCCCACGGGCAATCTCGACTCGCGCACCGGCGCCAACATCATGGAGCTCATGTTTGAGTTGAATCGCAACTCGTCGACAACCCTGGTGCTCGTAACCCATGACAACAGCCTTGCCGAACGCTGCGACCGCATTCTTGCGCTCGACATCGGGAGTCTCGTGAGCGACGTCAGGACGGCCGCATGAAAGCAGTCGTCTTCGCCCTGCGAAGTTTTGGACGGGAGTTGCGCTCGGGCGAAGTGCTCGTGCTCCTCGCTGCGGTCGGCCTTGCTGTCGCAGCCCTGACAGCGGTTGGTTTTCTTACCGATCGCATCGGCAAGGCCGTGGCGAGGCAGGCCAACGAGGTTCTGGCGGCCGACCTGAGGTTGCGTTCCCAGGCTCCGGTACCGGATGAGTGGCGGGAGCTGGCGGCCGACTATGACCTGCTCACCGCCGATACAATGTCGTTCCCGTCAGTGGTTTTCCATGGCGACGACAATGCGCTGTCGTCCATCAAGGTTGTCAGCGATCTCTACCCACTGCGTGGCGCGGTTCGCGTTGCAGACGATCTGTTCGGTGAGCAACGTGCAGTCGATGGCATTCCAGGCGTCGGAGAGGTCTGGGCAGACGGCGCGCTGCTCGCGCGGGTTGGCGCCGACGTGGGCGACCTGCTCGACATTGGGGAGCTGCAGCTAAGGGTCTCGGCGGTGCTGACGTATCGCCCGGACCAGTCGATTGGATTCGCGTCGCTGGCGCCGACGGTCATCATGAATATCGCCGACATCGACTCGAGCGGACTTATCGGCGAAGGTAGCCGCGTTGCTTATGCGCTGCTCGTGGCCGGCGATGACGCGAATGTGGCCGAATTCAACGACGCTATCCAGGACATCCTGCCCGACGAGATTCGCGTGCGTAGCCAGGAAGAGAGCAGCGAGCGCGCCTACAATGCCGCGGATCGTGCACAGCGCTTCCTGTCCCTTACGGCGATAATCAGCCTGCTGCTCAGCGCTGTCGCTGTTGCCATGTCGGCGCGCCGCTTTGCACACCGGCGTATGGATACCGTCGCGCTGATGAAGAGCCTCGGCGCAACGCAGGGCTTTGTCATCACGGTCGCGCTGGTGCAGCTGCTGCTGCTCGGAATCCTGGGCGTTATGCTTGGCAGCATTACCGGCTACGTCGCCGAAGAGTTGTTGGCGCGCCTGCTGGCCGACCTGCTGGCCGGGCCCTTGCCGGACACCGGCTTGAAGCCTGTCATCCTCGCCAGCGGTAGTGCGCTGATCCTGATGTTCGGATTTGCGTTGCCGGCCATGATCCAGTTGCGCAATACACCGCCGTTGCGTGTGTTGCGACACGATGCAATGCCGCCCGCGCCCTCGCGGATACTCGTAGTGGGCCTGTCGTTCGCGGCCGTCTCAGCGCTGTTGTATCGCTCCGTAGGCGACGCCCGCATGTTGCTTATCCTGATCGGCGGTATCGTCGTTATCGCCGGTGCCCTGTATCTCGTGGGTCGCGGTCTGGTTGCAGTCATCGGTCGTGCGCGCTCGGGAGTTGGCGTGGCATGGCGGTATGGACTGGCGAATGTCGCCCGCCGAGGTCGCGACAGTGCCGTGCAGGTGGTTGCGTTTGGACTGAGCATTACCGTGCTGTTGTTGCTGACGATCGTACGGACCGACTTGCTGGAAGGTTGGCGACAGACGCTCGACGATGATGCCCCGAACCATTTCCTTATCAATATTCAGCCACACGAAGTCGATGCGGTCGGTGCGATGTTCGCCGAACGCGACATGGAGGTGCCCACGTTTACGCCACTGGTTCGTGCCCGTATGACCACCATCAACGATGAGTCGGTCAAGGAACGCGAGTACCCGAACCGGGATGGTGAGTGGCTTGCGAATCGTGAGGCGAACCTGTCCTGGTCGGCTGAACTTAGTTCGAGCAATGAAATTCTCGAGGGGGCCTGGTGGCCGGCCGACTACTCAGGCCCGCCGCTCGTATCGATCGAGGAAGAGTCTGCGACGAACACGGGTGTAGCAATCGGCGATCGGCTCAACTTCTTTGTCGCAGGTCGGGAGATCGAGGCTGAGGTTGCCAGTATCCGGAAAGTGAACTGGGATTCGTTCCAACCCAACTTCTTCCTGGTCCTGTCGCCCGGGGCGCTTGACGGAATGCCGACGACATTCATTTCGAGCATGCGGATACAGGATGATGATCAGCAAATGCTTATCGACCTGATGCGTGCGCACCCGAGTATCTCGGTGATTGATCTTGGCGCCATCCTGGAGCAGGTACGCGGGATTATCGAGAAAGCGAGCCTCGCGGTGCAGGCTGTTTTCATGTTTACGCTTGCAGCGGGAATTGCGGTGCTGTTCGCTGCCGTCCAATCAACGATCGATGAGCGCCGTTTCGAGAGCGCGATGTTACGCGCGCTTGGCGCGCGTCGACGCACCGTGTTCGCCGGCGTCATGGCTGAGTTCGCCGCGCTTGGCGCTGCAGCGGGCATTCTTGCGTCGGCAGGCGCTTCGATTCTCGCGGCAGTCGTTGCCGTGGAGCTCTTCAACCTGCCGTACAGGTTTAATCCTGTCATCTGGGTTGCAGGCGTTGGCGCCGGCATCCTGGTGGTATGCATAAGCGGTTTCTTCGCGGCTCGTGGCGCTGTTAACGCAGCACCCGTCGATGTTCTTCGGGGAGCGTCAACATGAGCGAAAGCAGACTGTCGTGTGGGGTAATCCTTGCGAGGCGTACGGACGATGGCTGGGTCACCCTGATGTTGCGTGCGTTCCACCACTGGGATTTTCCCAAGGGGATACGTGAGCGCGG
>JAHEGH010000124.1 GCA_024639825.1 Gammaproteobacteria bacterium | reverse complement strand
TCCAGTCTTAATACGATCGAATGACAGGGTCCGCGGCGCGCTTGCCGTCGATTAGCGCCTCACCATTGTCAAACACTACGCGTCCGGAGCCGACCAGGCCAGCCGCCTCAGGGTAGATCCGGTGCTCGATAGCCTGTACGCGGGTCTGCAGCTCGTCAGCCGTCTCTCCCGGATTGATGCGCAGCCGCCCTTGCAGGATACGCGGGCCGCCGTCGAGTTCTTCGGTGACAAAGTGCACCGTACTCCCATGCCATTCATCGCCCGCATCCAGCGCGCGCTGGTGGGTGTCGAGACCGGGATATTTTGGCAACAGGGCTGGGTGGATGTTGAGAATCCTGCCGGCATAGTGCTCGACAAACGCCGGACTCAGTATGCGCATGAAACCTGCAAGAATGAGTAGTTCGGGATTATAGCGATCGAGTTCGGCCGCAACAGCACGATCGAACGATTCGCGGTCCGGGTAGTCTCCGTGGCGGATACACGATGTCGGGATCCCGGCTTTGGCCGCACGTTCCAGGCCGTACGCGTCGGGCCTGTTGCTGAACACTACGCACAGTTCGAGATCGAGGTCGCCTGACTCAACGGCATCGATAAAAGCCTGCAGGTTGGTCCCCGACCCGGAGATCAGGATCGCGGTTCGGCAGGCCATCAGACGTACTGCACTTCCTGGTTGCCCGGGATGACCGTACCCAACTGCCAGGCGTGTTCGCCGTTTGCATTCAGAATGTCGATCGCCTCGAGCGCATGGGCCGGATTCACGATGACGACCATGCCGACACCACAATTGAAGGTTCGGCGCATCTCGGCAGTCTCAATGTTGCCGTGCTGCTGCAGGAAGTCGAACACGGCTCCCTGTGCCCAGGAGGTCGTATCGATCGCAACATTAAGCTCGCCATGTAGCACCCGTGGAATATTCTCAGTGATACCACCGCCGGTAATGTGTGCGAGCCCGTTCACTTTGACCTGTTCCATCAGCGCGAGGACGGATTTCACGTAAATACGTGTCGGTGCAAGCAGTCGTTCGGCGGCCGGGATCCCGTCAATCTGCGCATCACCCGCGCGATCGAGCACTTTGCGAATGAGTGAATAGCCATTCGAATGCGGTCCGCTCGATGCGATGCCAATCACAACATCGCCCGCGCATATGGCGCTGCCATCGATCATCTCGCTACGCTCCACGGCTCCGACCGTGAAGCCCGCAAGGTCGTACTCGCCGGGTGCATACATGTCAGGCATTTCCGCGGTTTCGCCGCCCACCAGGGCCGCGCCGGCCTGGATACAGCCCTCGGCGATACCCGCGATGACATCGCTGGCAACGTCATTATCCAGCTTGCCACAGGCGAAATAATCGAGAAAAAACTGCGGTTCCGCACCCTGTACCAGGACGTCATTGACGCACATGGCGACCAGGTCGATACCGATCGTGTTGTGAACGCCGAGATGCTGGGCCAGCATGAGCTTGGTGCCGACGCCGTCGGTCCCGGACACAAGGACGGGTTCCTTGTACTTGCCCGGTGGCAACGCGAATAATCCACCAAAACCACCAATGCCCGCGAGCACCTCGGGCCGGCTGGTGCGTTTCACGAGCGGCTTGATGCGCTCAACGAGTTCGTTGCCTGCATCAATGTCGACGCCGGCGTCTTTATACGTAAGTGGTTTATTGCTCATTATGGAGTGGCATACTCTGGGAGGGCGATATAATAGTGCTTAGGGCCAACCGGGGAAACCACCCTTGTGAAATCTTGTTGTTCAAATTTGGTCGGCTGGTGCCGGCACGCTTTCTTCCTGCTGCTGATATTGCTGAGCATACCGGCATTTGCTGTCGAGGTGCCGACGCTCTATACGGCCGAAGTGCCCTTCGATCGCGAAGCGGATGACCCACGGGCGGATGCCTACGAGGCCGCGCTTAAAGAGATCCTGTTGCGCGTTTCGGGCGCGGATCTTGCGTTCAATGCGAACATTGTCGAGGAATTATTCCCGAATCCGGCGTCGTATGTCATGCAGTTTCGCCCCGGCGCTGATGACACCCTCTGGGTGTCGTTTGACGGCCAGGCGATCGAGCAGGCGCTGCGCAACGCCGGGCAAACCGTCTGGGGTGCGGAGCGGCCTTTGACGCTTGTGTGGCTCGCGGTGGACTGGGGACAGGGCGAGCGCGAGATTGTCGCGGCCGATGATCCTGACCGTACCCAGCAGCAGTCCCGTTCGATCGATCGGAATCGACTGGTGCGGGAACGGGTGCTGGATATCGCCGAACGACGTGGCCTGCCGCTGGTTTTCCCGCTGCTGGATACCACAGATCTGCAGATGGTGACGTTTACGGATATCTGGGGTGGATTCGACGAGATGATCCTCAACGCGTCCGTGCGTTATGGCGCGAATTCGATCCTCATAGGTCGTATCCGGCCCTCCTCAGGGCAGAGCGGGCGCTGGACCTATTATTTCAGCGGCGCCGAGTCGTCGCTGACCGGCACTCCCGAGGCCGTGGTCGGCCAGGTAGCTGACCTCTTGGCGAGCGAGTTCGCCGTGGGCGGTGATACGCCGATCGAGACTGTGGCACTGAGCATTTCCGGAATTACCTCCGTGGATGCGTATGGAACGGTTGATGACCTGCTGGATGATGTCGCGCTTATTGAGAGCTTCACCGTCACGGAGGTTGCCGGCGACCGTGTCAGTTACCGGGTTGAGGTTCGCGGTGGGGCGGATCGACTGAGTCGTGCGCTGCGCTTCAGCGGTCTGGTGGAGACGGCGTCCGACGATCCGCTGCAGCCAGTATCTGCACTTGAGTTCTTCTACGAAGACTGAGATCGATCGGGATGTCATTAAGCTGGTTACCCAACGCGATCTCGCTGCTGCGCATAGTGCTGGTCGCGCCCATCCTGATGCTTATCCTGCAGGGCAATTTCGGCTGGGCTCTGGCGCTGTTTGTCATCGCGGGATTCTCGGACGGACTCGATGGCTACCTCGCTGTGCGCTTCGACTGGAGCACGCGCCTGGGTGGACTGCTGGACCCGACTGCCGACAAGCTGCTGATCACGGGTCTGTTTATCACCCTGGCCTTTACGCAACATATCCCGGTCTGGCTGGCTGCAATCGTAATCCTGCGCGACGTCGTGATCGTCGGCGGTGCTATGACGTACAACTTCCTCGTTAAGCCTGTGCCGGGAGAGCCGACACGGATCAGCAAGCTGAATACAGCGCTGCAGATGCTGTTCGTACTGTTCGTATTAAGTCGCGCGGGATTCAATTGGCCGGACAAGATTACAATCACAGTACTGGGCGCTTCCGTTCTTGCCACCGTAGTCATTAGTGGCGTCGATTACGTATGGTCCTGGTCGCGCCGCGCCCGGGCAGGTGAATGATATGCAGACAGATTTGAGACTTAACTGGTTGATCGCCGTGGCGCTGACAGGGTGGCTTTTATACCTGCTGGCACCGGTGCTGACGCCGTTCGTCGCGGCGGCGCTGCTGGCCTACATGGGTGATCCGCTCGCAGACCGCCTGCAGAAGCTGAAAATGCCGCGCACCCTCGCCGTTGCAGCTGTCTTCCTGATTACGTTTGTCATCCTGGCCTTGCTCATACTCCTCATCGGGCCGCTGATCAGTGCGCAAGTCGGTGCACTGTTCGATGCGTTGCCCGAGATTGCAGAGCGGGTTGAACAGGTGTGGCTCCCAACAATTCTCGGCTGGTTGAATATGGAGTCCGCAGCGGACGTGGGCGTCGGTCCGTTTCTCTCGAAGTACGGCGAGATGTTTGGCAGCTGGAGTGGCAAGGTGTTGCTGTCTGTGACGAAATCAGGCGGCGCACTGGCGGCCGCCGTGCTGAGCCTGTTCCTGATACCGATTATCACGTTCTACATGCTGCGTGACTGGGACGTGATCATGGCCCACCTTGGCGCGCTGGTGCCCGACAGCCAACGTGAGACGGTTTTCAAGCTTGCGCGCGAGTCAGACGATGTTCTGGGGGCTTTCCTGCGCGGCCAGTTGCTCGTCATGCTGGCGCTCGCTGTAATTTATTCGCTGGGCCTCAGTATTGTCGGCCTGAAATTCGCGATCGCCATCGGAGTTGTGTCCGGTCTAGTGAGCTTCGTCCCGTACCTTGGCTTTGTATTCGGTATCGGTATGGCGGGCATGACTGTTGTACTGGAGCCGGATCCTTTGTGGCTGCTCGTTGGTGTCATTGCGACATTCTCGATCGCGCAATTCATTGAGGGTTCGGTGCTCACGCCCAAGCTGGTTGGTGACAAGATTGGCCTGCATCCCGTCATCGTCATCTTTGCCATAGCGGCTGGCGGCCAATTGTTTGGTTTCTTTGGCATCCTCCTGGCACTGCCGGCGGCCGCCGTGCTGTCGGTACTGGTGCGCTTCGCATTTCACCGCTACCTCAAGGAACATCCTGAGGCCAAGGCAAAAATCGAACTCGAATGAGCCAGCTCGTACTTCCACTTCGCCTCGCGGACCATGCCGTGTTCGCGAGTTTTCTTCACGATGGCAACGAAACGCTGGTGGCAACGTTGGCCGGCATTGCTGCGGGCGACAGCGGGCAGGGTTGCTGGCTGTGGGGAGCGGCGGCCACCGGTAAAACTCATCTGCTGCAGGCGGCGTGTGATCTGGCCGGCGACCAGTCGGTCTATCTCCCACTGGAGATGCTGGCAGAGGCCGGCCCTGGAATGCTTGATGGACTAGCCGCACGCGATCTTATCTGTATTGATGACGTAGACAGGGTCGCCGGAGACAGGCATTGGGAAGTTGCGCTATTCAATCTTTTTAACGAACTGCAGGAGGTGGGCGGGCAGCTAGTTGTCTCCGCCAGGTCGGCGCCTCGTGAGTGCAGCTTCGTGCTTGCCGATCTCGCGAGCCGCATGTCACGCCTGCCGGTTTTCCAGGTTCGACCGCTCGACGAACAGCAGCGGGTAGCGGCCCTGCAGTTGCGTGCGCGGCACCGGGGGCTGGAACTGCCTGATGAGACGGCTGCCTATATGCTCAAGCGCAGCCGGCGCGACATGGCGAGCCTCTACGGGCTGCTGGACAAGCTCGACCTCGAGGCGCTGCGTGCGCAACGCCGCCTGACGATTCCGTTCGTCCGCGATGTTCTGCAGGGGTCGACTGGCTAATCTTCCAGGCGACGCGCCAGGTCGGCAACCCGCCTGCCCAGGGCCTGTGCCAGTTTTTTCTCTTCCTCAGACAAGGAATCCGGCTTGCGATTCCACGTGACGTGCGTGGGACCGTAAGGAGTGCCACCCGTCGTTGTCGTCGATAACGCTTCCTCTGTATAGGGCAGGCCAACAACGATCATCCCATGATGGAGTAACGTAATCGCCATACTCAGCAGCGTCGTTTCCTGGCCGCCATGCAGCGACGCCGTGGATGCGAACACACCCGCCGGCTTGCCGACGGCCACCCCCCGGAACCAGTCACCCACGGTGCCGTCGAGAAAATGCTTGAGTGATGCGGCCATGTTCCCGAAGTTGCTCGGACTGCCCATGATCAGCCCTGCACATTCGTCGAGGTCACTGTTCGTTGCATACGGTGGGCCGGAATTCGGGACGGCATCTTCGCTGGCTTCGGTGACGGCGGATACTGTTGGGACGGTGCGCAGCCTCGCGGACATGCCCTCGACCGCATCAACGCCCTTGCAGACTTCGCGCGCGAGCGCTTCAGTTGCGCCATTTCGCGAGTAATAGAGAACGAGAATATCAGCCATCAGAAAGCAACTCCTTGACGTTTTCAGGTGGACGGCCGATCACCGCCTTGCCACTAGCGGTGTCGACCACAATGGGCCGCTCCAGCACGATGGGGTGCGCCGCGACCCAGGCAGCCAGTGCCGCGTCGTTGCTCAGATCTGGCAGGTCCGACGCTTCTTTGAAGGTGCTCTCACCACGGCGCAGCAGGTCGGCCACCGATTTCCCCAGCTTGCTCGCCATATCGAGGATATCGGCTGCGC
>JAHEGH010000051.1 GCA_024639825.1 Gammaproteobacteria bacterium | reverse complement strand
ACTTCGACGTCTGGGCGTTTCACAAGATCAAGTCGCTGACAGGCGAACGCTGGCTCTGGCTACGTAACAACGGCTCGACGCTGGCGTCTCAGATTGTCGATACAGCCATCTATTCGCTCGTGGCCTGGTGGGGCATCGTCGACTTAAAGACCGCATTGGCGCTTGGGGCGGCTAAGTATGTTTTCAAAGCCGCCATAGCCGCGATCGACACGTTGTTTATCTACTGGGCCCGCCACAACTTTCGCAAGCGTGAGCACGCCCTCGCCGACGCCGGCTGATAGACTTACGCAATGCGACCATCGGGCGTAATAACGATCACTACGGACTTCGGCCACAAAGGCCCGTTCGCGGCTGTTATGAAGGGCGTGATCCTGACCCGCTTTCCCGACGCGAGGATCATTGACCTGGCCCACGATATACCCGCGCAATGGCCACCCGAAGCGGGCTTCTGGGTGAGCCGCTCCTACCAGTGGTTCCCGCAAGGTTCGGTGCACCTTGCCATCGTCGACCCGGGCGTAGGGACCGAGCGCGACATCCTGATCGCCGAGTGCGACGGCCACATCTTCATGGCACCTGACAACGGCCTGCTCGCCCAGCTATTCGACACCTGTAGCGATCCGCAGGTGTTCAAGCTGGACATGACAAAGCTGGCACGCCTGGACCTCCCGACGCCAAGCGCAACCTTCCACGGTCGCGATATATTTGCCCCGATCGCAGCCGAACTGGCCGCCGGACGCATTGAGATGCGGGAGATCGCGTCGCGAACGCAGGACTGGACGCCAGGATGGATAGACGAGCCCGACGTTTCCCCGAGCAGGATCACCGGCGTTATCGTCACCGTCGATACCTTCGGCAACCTGATCAGCAACATTGATGCCGGCCTGCTTGAGGCTTTCAATCAACCCGTTGCCGACATTGCCGGGCACCATATTCAGATGCAGACAACCTATGGACGCGCGCAACCCGGCGACTACCTGGTCCTGGTGAATTCGTTTGGTGTAGTGGAAGTTGCTCGTGCGGAAGGTAGCGCCGCCGATGGACTCGGATCAGCCCGCGGCGCCCCAATCGTTATTCACGAAAAAAAATAGGTACCAAAATTAGGTACCGGACACCCTATTTCTCACCTCGAAATAGGGTGTCCGGTACCTAATTTCCGAGAGCCTGCTTTTCCAGTTTCGCCCATGAATCGCGAAGCGTGACAATGCGATTGAATACGGGCGCGGCCGGCGTGCTGTCCTGCGCATCCACGCGGAAGTAACCAAGACGCTCAAATTGCACGGCTTCGTCCCCCGCCGCCAGCGACGGCTCCAGTTTTGCCGGAACGACTTCCAGAGAACTCTCGTTGAGTACGCTGTGGAAGTCATCGGCCATATTCGGGTTCGCATCATTGAACAGGCGATCATACAAACGAACCGACGCGTCGACCGCATGCTGGCAAGAGACCCAGTGGATCGTGCCTTTGACCTTTCGATCCGACGTACCAGTACCACTGCGCGTATCCGGGTCATAGCTACAGCGCAATTCGACAACTTCGCCCGCATCGTTCTTGATGACTTCATCGCAACGGATGATGTAGCCGAAACGCAGCCGGACTTCACCGCCCGGCTTCAGGCGGAAGAACTTGCGCGGCGCCTCTTCCATGAAGTCATCCTGCTCGATCCAGAGTTCACGAGAAAAGGGCAATTCGCGCGTACCAAAATCGGGATTACCCGGATGGTTCATGGCCTCCATCAATTCGACCTGATCCTCGGGGTAATTGGTCAGCACCACCTTGAGCGGTCGGAGGACGGCCATACGGCGCGGCGCCGAGTCACCCAATGTTTCGCGCACACAGTTCTCTAGCGCGCCCATTTCGATAAGCTTGTCTTTCTTGGTCACACCCGCGCGCTTCACAAACTCTCGCATCGCCTCGGGCGGATATCCTCGCCGCCGCATTCCGGAGATGGTCGGCATGCGCGGGTCGTCCCACCCCGACACGATGCCTTCGTCGACAAGCATCTTCAGCTTGCGCTTGCTCGTAATCGTGTACGCGAGATTGAGGCGCGAGAACTCTATCTGCCTCGGCCGGTGCTCCGGTTTCAGCTGATCAAGGAACCAGTCGTACAGAGGACGGTGATCCTCAAACTCGAGCGTACATAGCGAGTGCGTAATGCCCTCATAGGCGTCCGACAGGCCGTGGGCGAAATCGTACATCGGGTAGATGCACCACTTGTCGCCAGCATTCTGATGGGGAATGTGGCGGATACGATAAATTGCCGGATCGCGCATATTCATGTTGGGCGATGCCATATCGATCTTTGCACGCAGCACGTGCTCGCCGTCGGCGAACTCACCCGCATACATGCGGCTGAACAGATCGAGATTTTCTTCGACGCTCCGATCACGGAAAGGGCTGTTCTTACCAGGCTCTGTCAGTGTCCCGCGGTGCTCTCGAATTTCTTCCGCGCTCAGGCTGTCGACGTAGGCAACGCCCATCTCGATCAGGCGAATCGCGGACTCGTGCAGGCGGTCGAAGTAATCGGATGCATGTGTCAGCCTGTCACCCCAGTCAAAGCCCAGCCAGTGGACGTCGTCCTTGATCGCCTGGACGAACTCGGGACTCTCTTTCCCCGGGTTGGTGTCATCCAGCCTGAGAAAAGTCTTGCCGCCAGTCTCGGCAGCTACGCCGAAGTCGAGGCAGATAGCCATGACGTGCCCGATATGCAGGTACCCGTTTGGCTCGGGCGGGAACCGCGTGACGATTCCGGTGTGTTTGCCCGACTCAAGGTCGTCGTAAATGATCTTGCGGATAAAGTCCCGCGGTTCGTTGTCTGTCATGGAGGCGGATTGTACGCGATCCTAATTCGCGTACAATTGCGCGCTGTCATTATCTTTCGCCGAAATACCTCAATATGCCTAAATTCTCCCTGCCCGACGGCTCCGACCGTCAGTTCGACAATGCCACCAGCGGTGCCGAAATCGCAGCCAGCATAGGTGAGGGACTCGCGCGCGCCGCTGTCGCCGTGCGGGTGGACGGCGAACTCTGGGACCTCAACCGCGACATCGCAGCTGACGCCGCTGTCGAGATCGTTACCCGCGACTCCGACGATGGTGTCGAGTTGTTGCGGCACGATGCCGCCCACGTGCTCGCAGAAGCCGTCAAAGAGCTATGGCCGGAGACGCAGGTCACTATCGGTCCGGCCATCGAGAATGGCTTCTACTACGACTTCTCGCGCGAGGAACCGTTTACCGAGGCTGACCTCGAAACGATCGAAGCCCGGATGAAGGACATTGTCGACCGTGACGAGTCCATCGAACGTGAAGTATGGGAGCGCGACAAGGCGGCCGAGTTCTTTCGTGGCATCGGCGAAGAGTACAAGGCCGAAATCATCGAAAGTATTCCGTCGGAAGAGGACCTGACCTTGTATCGCCAGGGTGATTTCATCGACCTGTGCCGCGGCCCGCATTTGCCGTCGACCGGAAAGCTTGGCAAAGCCTTCAAACTCACTCATGTGTCGGGCGCCTACTGGCGTGGCGACTCGAACAACGAGATGCTGCAGCGCATTTACGGGACAGCCTGGTCAAATGACAAGGCGCTGCGCAAGTACCTGCACATGCTCGAAGAAGCAGAGAAGCGTGATCATCGCCGCCTGGGCCGTGTCATGGATCTCTTCCACTTCCAGGAGGAAGCTCCCGGCGCAGTATTCTGGCACCCGAACGGCTGGGCTGTGTTCCAGTCACTCATCGGATACATGCGCCAAAAACAGAACGACGCCGGTTACCAGGAAATCAACACCCCTGAGATCATGGCGAAAGCGTTGTGGGAGAAGTCGGGCCACAACGCGGCCTTTGGCGACAACATGTTTACGTCAGAGACCGTCGACGGTCGTGTGTACGCCGTGAAGCCGATGAATTGCCCGGGTCACGTTCAGGTGTTCAAGCAGGGCATCACCAGTTACCGTGACCTGCCCGTGCGTCTTGCCGAGTTCGGCAAGTGTCATCGCTACGAACCTTCGGGTGCCCTGCACGGCATGATGCGCGTGCGTGCATTCACTCAGGACGATGCGCACATTTTCTGTACGCCGGAGCAGATCACTGATGAGTCGATCGCAGTCTGCAAACTGATTCTTGAAATCTACCGCGGTTTTGGATTTGACGACGTACGCATCAAGTTCGCCGATCGACCGGAAACTCGCGTTGGCGAAGACGCAGTCTGGGACCAGGCAGAGCAGGCGCTGCTTAAGGCACTCGAAGTCGGTGGTCTCGAGTACACGCACAACCCGGGCGAAGGAGCCTTCTACGGGCCCAAGCTCGAGTTCGTCCTGCGGGATGCCATTGGCCGCGACTGGCAGTGCGGCACGTTACAGGTTGATCTGAACATGCCGGGCCGCCTCGGGGCGACCTATATCGGCGAGGACGGGAACAAGCACGTACCGGTGATGTTGCACCGGGCGATATTCGGATCCCTCGAGCGATTCATGGGTATTCTGATCGAGCACCATGCCGGCAACCTGCCACTATGGCTCGCACCGCGCCAGGCCGAGGTCCTCACCATTACGTCTGACGCCGACGAATACGCTACCGAGATCGTTGCAGAACTCAGGGCAGCAGGCCTGAGAGCCGACTGCGACCTGCGCAACGAGAAGATCTCCTACAAGGTCCGTGAACACAGTGTTGCCAAGGTCCCTGCCCTGTTCGCTGTGGGTCAGCGGGAGCTGGAAAACCGCACGGTTGCGGTACGCCGGCTCGGGTCAAAACAGCAACAAGTAGTGCCGCTGGACGAGGCGATCGACGCTCTCCGGACCGAGATCCAAAACCGGGCCTGAGCTCCCTGCCGACTCACCGAGTCGCATTTGCAGATTGTCCGGAGCCGCAAACGTGACGCGCCCTGCACTTTCACTGTGCGCCATGTCACAGAATCAGAACTCTGTCGCAGCGGACCGACATTTCCCATAACACCTGTGGATATACTCCTTAGGCGCAAGGACTGCGTGGGCTATTAAACATAAGGCTTTGGAGGAAACACGGTGGCGTTCGACCATTTCAAAACACAGGTACTGTTGCTGCATAGCGAGCAAAGCACCCTGGACTCGCTGAGTTCCGGGTTTAGCGATCGCTATACTGTGCATTGCGCTACCAGCGGCAGTGAGGCGCTGAACACACTGGTCGAGACGCCAATCAATGTCATTATCTCCGCGCAAAAGCTGCCGGGCATGAGTGGCCTCGAGGCATTACGCGAAGCCAAGAAGCGATCGCCGGATACGGTTGGCATCCTGTTAGCCGGAAGTGGCGACGACGGACTCGAAGCCCTGGTCGGGGACAAGGAAGTATTTCAGATCGTGCGTGGCAACGTCACTAGCGACTCACTGCTGAAACTCGTGGACAATGCGACTCGCCAGATGCGCCTGATGGCCCTCGCAGAGTCGGCCAACGACATGGCGGCTAATCCGGACGAGCCTGCCGAGCACATCATCATGGAGACGTCCGAGAACGGCTCCACCATCATTAGCGACGGCACAGGTCGCATGCCTGCCCTCAACCCCGAGAAAGTTTCCGCTGCTGCGGCAGTCGGATCGAAGTCGGTAGACGTTCTCGTCCTGACGAAGGACCAGGAATTCCTTACAACGATCAAGGAATCGTCGCGCGGCATGCACACTGTGCATTATGCGAACACGCTGGCCCAGGCCGACGAAATGATTCGCGAACATAAGATTGGCGTCGGTGTTGTGGATGCCGCCATGGTCGGCCAGAAAGTTGAGCAGCTGACGCAGCATTTGCGTAAGGGTTCTCCGCGCCTGGTGTCGATTGTTGCAGGCCGCCGAGACGACGGCGAAATGCTCATGGACTTGATCAACCGTGGCAAGGTATACCGCTTCCTGCTGAAGCCGGTATCTCCGGGTCGAGCCCGCCTCGCTGTCGAAGCTTCTGTGAAACATCACCTGGAAGCGCCCGACGCTGCCTTCAAGGTAGTTGGCGCAGCAGCCGCAACACCAGCTCCGGCAGCCAAGCCGGCCGCAAAACCCGCCCCAGCCCCGAGGCCAGCGGCGCAGCAACCGGCCGCACCTAAAGCGGCTCCTAAACCGGCACCGCAGCAGTCACAAAAGCCAGCGCCAGTGCGCGCGCCCGCGCCCGCGCCAAAACCGGCCGCCAGGCCGGAGCCCGTCGATCCGCCACTGGGCGATTTGTCCATCGAATCCCCTGTCAACGAAGGGCTGTCCAACGCGTTCGGCGACAACGACTCGAGTTTTACAGAGACTGTCACCGGCCTCATAAGCTCGGTCGGTAAGAAATTCAAAGGCGAAGCCGAGGCATTGCCGCCGCAACCTGACCGCCCTGCTCTGGAGATCCCGCGCGCCGCGCCGGTCAGCAGTTCCGGCGGCTCGGTGTTCACGAACCCGAAAGTGATTGGGCTGGCCGCAGTCGTGGTCATCGCCATTGTCGGTACAGGCTTCTGGTTCATGGGCGGCGACGAAGAGGTCGCGACGGTCGCCGAACCCGTGGCAACGTCGTCCACCCCGTCTTTCACGGAAACGGATGGCGAGGTCGGCGCAGCGGCGCAGCCTGGTGTCGATGTGGATGCACTGGTCGTTGAAGCGCGTCTTGCGCGCGAAGCGGGACAGATTTTCAATCCGGTCGGATCGAACGCAATCGAACTCTACGCAGCCGCCGTTGCCGAGGATCCGTCGAACGCGATTCATGCTGCGGAACTGGATGCGGTCATTCAGCAGGCCCTGGCCATTGCAGAAACCGCCCTGCTCGCAGGACGTGTGGGCGAGGCCGAAGCCGCGCTTCAGCGCGTGGCCACTGTGGATGCGAATAACAGCCGCCTGCCATTCCTGACGGCCCAGATGTGGCAAGTGCAGCTGCGTAATCATATCGCTGACGCGCGCACCGCGATCCGCGACGGACGCTTCGAAGATGCAGGTAATGCGGTCGCCGCGGCGATTGCGCTAAACCTCGGCGACACGACTGAGATTGACGCGGTTCGTGCCGAGCTGTCTGAAGCCCGCAGCGCACAGCAGGTCGACGAAGTGCTGGCTATGGCCAACGCACGCCTCGAGGAAGGGCAGCTGCTGAGTCCTGCTAACGATAATGCCAGTTATTATTTCAATCTCGTGCTATCGAACGATGCCAATAACAACGCAGCGCGACAGGGCCTTAACGTCGTTGCAAGCAAGCTCGTTCTTCAGGCACGTACGGAAATCGACGCTGGCAATTTTGACTCAGCAGAAGCCCTGCTTGATAACGCACGCGCAATCGACCCTGCCAATTCCGAACTGGTCGTAGCCGCTGCAGCATTGGTTGATACGCGCGACGCCAGCCTGCGGCGCGAGCAACAAGCCGCGCAGGAGCGTCGTCGAAAAGAAGAGGCCAGCCGCCAGGCAGCGGCTGATAAAGCCGCGGCTGAGAAGGCAGCGGCTGACAAGGCAGCCGCCGATAAAGCGGCCACAGAACTCCGGCAGGCAGAGGCCGCGCAGGCCGCTGCAGCCGAATCGCCCGCAGCGGCAACGAGCAGCGACCCGGTTGACGACACAGCGGAATCTGTTGTCGAGCCCAAGGCTGAGAGTGTCGCTGAGGAACCGGAATCCGCGGCAACGCCACCGGTCGCCGCGCAGGGGACGGATCCCATCTCGATCAGGGAGTTGAACCGGACGCGCTACGTAGCGCCCAAGTACCCTCGCAGCGCGCAGCGCAGGGGCACATCAGGCTGGGTGGACATTGTCTTCACGATTGCGATGGATGGATCAGTCAAGGACCTCGAAGTCCGGGATTCAACGCCAGATGGCATATTCGACAGTGCCGCAATGCGCGCCGTGGAAAAATGGGAATTCGAACCCGTCGTTGAGAACGGTGTTCTGGTTGAGAAGCGTGCCGGTGTGCGCATGATGTTCGCGCTTGAATAAGGGACTCTTGGCTCCCTAATACGCGATTTTTATACCAAATCGTTTCCGGACTGGACCATATATGACAATCCCGCTACTCTGAGCGGGATTGTTTATCTGGACTGGTAAAAACTGTGACTCAAGAAACCTCCTCCTCCGTTGCGGAGAAGCCCTTTCGCAAGCAACAACAACGCAGTGTCGTCACCCAGCAAAAGCTGCTCGACGCGGCGATCGAAGCATTTTCCGAGAATGGCTTCAAAGGTACCTCGACACGCGACATTGCGGAACGCGCTGGTGTGCATCACCCGCTGATCACCTATCACTTCAAGAACAAGGACCAGCTCTGGCGTGCGGCTGCCGACCGGGTATTTCGCGACTTTCGCCGTTCGCTCGCCGCGTCGCTCGAACATCATCAAAAAGAAAACCCGAAGCAGCGCATGGCCTCGATGATCAGGGCCTATGTCTACTATGCGAAGAGCCAGCCGGCATTGCATAAGGTCATGGTGCAGGAAGCGAGCTACCCCAGCCCACGACTCGACTGGTTGGTCGAAACGCATCTCCAGCCCTTTTTCGACGCCTCTTTCGCCATGTTTACGGAACTGCAGGCCCTGGGCGTCGCCGTAAAAGGCAATCCGCGGTTGTTGTTCAACATGATTCGGTTGTCATCGGGTGGCCTGCTCGCGCTTGGCCAGGAACTGAATGCCTCCAGCGGTATTGATGTCAACGACAACGCCACCCTGGACGAGATCGCCGACCTGATTGTGGCGGTGTTCCTGCCGGGAGAAATGCCGCAGACGGCCTGAGTTACCTGCTCGCGTAGAGGTAGAGCATTTCCATGGCAATATGCGCTGCCGCCAGCGACGTAATCTCGGCGACGTCGTAGGCCGGTGCCACCTCCACAACGTCCATCCCGACGACATTGATCCCTTCGAGTCCGCGCAGAATGGACATCGCCTGGTGCGTGGTCAGTCCACCACAGACGGGCGTACCCGTTCCGGGTGCGTAGCTCGGATCGAGACAATCAATATCGAATGTCACGTACACGGGTCTGTCGCCCAGATGCCTGCGTGCTTCGGCAACAACCGCTTCAACACCAATCTGGTGGACTCGCGGCGCATCAATAATATTGAAGCCCATGGTATCCGGATTCTCAGTGCGCAATCCTATTTGCACCGATGAGGCGGGATCCACGATGCCGTACTTCGCGGCCCAGTAAAACATCGTACCGTGGTCGATACGATCATCCTCGTCGCCCCACGTGTCGCTGTGTGCGTCGAAATGCAATAACGTCAGTGGCGCACCGTGTTTCTTGGCATGCGCTTTGAGCAAGGGATAGGAGATGAAATGATCACCGCCCAGTGTTAGCAGCGCGGGACCCTGGTCAATGATTTTCGATGCGTGCGCCTCAATAGCGTCGGGCACCGCGTCGGGCTTACCATGATCGAAGAAACAGTCACCCACATCAGCGACAGCCAGCTTGTCGAAAGGGTCAAACGCCATACCGTAGGGTTTTTCCCAGGCCATGATCGTCGATGCGTTGCGAATGGACCGCGGGCCAAAGCGCGTGCCCGGACGATTCGTAGTCGCCGTGTCAAGAGGCACACCCGTGACCGCAACATCCACCCCCTCGAGGTCGGTCACATACTTGCGCCGCATGAAAGATGTCACGCCGGCATAGGTAGGTTCCGGGGTCGTGCCGTACAGGCTCTCACGGTTTATCGCATGGTCGCTTTTGATCTTATCCATGGTCAGCCTTGTAGCGATTTCTGGGTCAGATCAAGAGCGATGAACGCCTTGTCGATTAGTTCGTCCGCTTCCGCGTGCGACAGGATGAACGGCGGTGCGCAAATGATCGTATCGCCGGAGGCCCGCAGGCACAGTCCAGCCGCCGTCACGTGGTCACGATAGACGCCGCCTGCCCCGACCTTTCCGTCGAAGCGTTCCAGCGACGCCTTGTCCTTCACCAGTTCGAACGCGCCCATCAAACCCACCATTCGGGCCTCACCCACTAGCGGGTGCTCGGCAAGCGTCGCCCATTTAGCCTGCAGGTACGGGCCAATATCGTCGCGAATTCGGTCTACGAGCTTTTCTCGCTGCAAGATCTTCAGGTTGGCGATTGCGACAGCGCAGGCCGCCGGGTGACCGGAATAGGTGTAGCCATGAGCAAACTCACCGGCTTTCTCAACCAGGACGTCTGCAACACGATCACTGACCAGAACACCACCCAGCGGCAGGTAGCCGGACGTCACGCCCTTCGCGAACGGCATGAAATCCGGTTTCGTACCGAAATAATCCGCGCCGAACCATTCGCCCAGGCGTCCGAAGCCGGTGATGACCTCGTCGGAGATCAGCAAGATGCCGTATTCATCACAAATACGCTGTACTTCAGGCCAGTAACTGTCCGGCGGAATAATTACGCCACCGGCACCCTGAATCGGCTCGCCGATAAAGGCCGCGACCTTTTCAGGACCGACCTCCTTGATCTTGTCTTCGATGGACCGCGCTGCGGCGAGACCCAGCTCGTCAGGCGACAGGCTCCGGTCCGAGCCAAACCAGTACGGCTGATCGACATGCACGATTCCTGGAATCGGCAGTCCGCTCTGTTTGTGCATCGGCTTCATGCCACCGAGGCTTGCGGCGGCGACAGTGGAACCGTGATAGGCATTGTGCCGGCTGATGATCGTATGACGCTCGGGCTGTCCCATGAGATCCCAGTAGGTACGAACCATACGCACGATTGTGTCGTTGGACTCGGAGCCCGAACCGGTGAAGAACACGCGACTGAACTGCGGCGGCGTAACATCCTTGAGCATTGCGGCAAGTTCGATCGACGGAGGGTGCGCGCACTGGAAGAAGTTGTTGTAGTACGGAAGCTCTCGCATCTGCGCAGCCGCTGCATCGATGATCTCATCGCGACCGTAACCGGCATTTACGCACCAGAGTCCCGACATGCCGTCAAGAATCTTGCTGCCGTCGGCATCAAAGATATACACGCCTTCAGCGCGCGTAATAATCCGGGAACGCTTCTGATGCAGGTCCTTGTGATCCGTAAACGGATGTAAGTGGTGCTCTCTGTCGAGTTCCTGCCAGTCTTCACGCGAGCGTTTTTCTATTGCAGTCATGTATTCACCTGATCGCTAAGCATCAAACATTAAACATCAGTATTTCACGCTCGTAAGGCGTAATGATTTCCTGGAACTCCCGGTACTCTTCAGCTTTCAACGCAACGTACAAGTCGACAAATGCGTCACCCAGCATGCTGCGCATCGCCTTCGAGTCTCGCAGTGCGTCGATCGCCGCGAATAGGTGGCGATGCAAACTATAATCCTCACCATAGGCACTGCCCTCGGTCGGCTCAGTCGGTGTTATCCCTTCCACCATGCCGAGATAGCCACAGGCCAGTGACGCCGCAATAACAAGATAGGGATTAACGTCTGCTCCGGCGAGCCGGTTCTCTATGCGTCGCGCTTCTGGCGGCGAATCAGGCACGCGCAAACCCACCGTGCGATTATCGATCGCCCAGGCAAGGTTGACGGGAGACGCCCATGGGCTCGCAAGGCGTCGGTATGAATTCACATAGGGCGCGAACATCAGCAGCGCTTCGTTCATGTATTTCTGTAACCCGCCGAGGAAACCGTGGAACAGGTCCGTCGGCTCGCCTTTCTTATCGGAGAAAATATTCCTGCCCTGCGTGTCAACGACACTCTGGTGGATATGCAGCGCGCTGCCAGCGTCTTCAGCCATCGGCTTCGCCAGGAACGTAGCGTGCATCTTGTGATTGATTGCCGCTTCGCGCACCGTGCGTTTGAACAGGAACACCTGGTCTGCGAGCTCGAGCGCATCGCCGTGCAGGAAGTTCAACTCGAACTGGGCCGGACCCATCTCCTGCGAGATCGTATCGATGTTAATGCGCTGCGCTTCACAATACTGGTAGACCTGGTTTACGAAGCCATCGAAGTCATTCATCGTGTCGATGCTGTAAGGCTGATTCGCGCCCTCGGTCCTGCCCAGGCGGCCCTCGGGCGGCTCGGCATCTTCGTTTGGATCGGAATGCGGGCTTAGCAGGTAAAACTCGACCTCGGGTGCCACCACCGGAATCCACCCTTTCGCCTCGTACATCGACAGCACGTTGCGCAGTACGCCGCGCGGCGACTTCGCAACCGGAGAACCGTCGCGGTGATAGCAGTCCAGAAAAACCGCAGCCGCGGGATCCGCCGCCCACGGTACAGGCCGCAGCGTCTCGGGATCGGGCACGAGCCACATGTCCCGGTCCTCGACATTATCCGGGTCGTTCACGTAGTCGCCTGAAATCGTCTGCGCGAATACGCCTTCGGGCATCTTCATATCGCCCTTGCCGAACTTCGCCGCGGGCATAACCTTGCCACGCGCGGAGCCCGCCATGTCGGGCACAATGGCCTCAACATCCTCGATATGGTGCCCGGTTAGCCAGTCCTGCAGTAAGTTATCATCACTCAATTTACACCTGTCGTTCGCGCGCACGCTCCCTGCATGCATCGCCAAACGCCTTGAATATTACTTTTGACAATTCGTTCTCTGTCGCCTTCCACTCGGGGTGCCACTGCACCGCAAGCGCAAACCCGGGGACATCGTCGACCCGGAATGCCTCGATCAGGCCGTCATCCGCGATGGCTTCGACGATGACGCCATCGGCCAGCTTCGCGACTCCCTGTCCATGGAGCGAATTGACCATTGCAGTATCGCTCCCCAGGAGTTCCCGCAACAGTCCATTTTCGGGTAGGCCTACGGAATGGGACGGCCCGTATTGCACATCCAGCGGGTCGTCTTTGTTTTCGAGGTGATTATGATAGCCCGGCACCTCGTGCACTTTCTGGTGCAGCGTACCGCCCAGAACCACGTTGAGCTCCTGAAAGCCACGGCAGACCGCCAGCAATGGCACACCCTCCTCGAGCGCCCGCCTTGCCAAAGGCAGCGTCACGGCGTCCCGGTGGGGGTCATGCAGTGTTCCTTCCGCGCTTGGTTCGCCACCGTAGTGATGAGGTTCGAGGTCCGAGTAGCTGCCCGTCAGGAAAACCCCGTCAAACAGCGCGAGCAATTCACCAATGTCGACATCGTCTGCCAGCACCGGCGTCATAAGCGGCAATACATCGGCCGCCTGCACCAAGGCACGCAGGTATTTCTCGCCAACCATGTGAAACGGATGTGGTCCGTATTCACGGCGGTCCGACGGAACACCAACGATGGGTCTGGGATACATCGATTAGCTCGCTTCGGCCTTTTTCCCTAACAGCTTCAGGATGACGCCGAGCGCAACGATCCCAACGACGATCGAGATGAGCGGTGACATGCCGAAACCACCCGGAATCGTACCGACGAAAAGCCCGACAAAGCCAACGAGCAGTGCATAAGGCAGCTGTGTGCGCACGTGCTCGATATGGTCGCAGCCACTCGCAACGGACGAAAGGACCGTGGTGTCCGAAATCGGAGAACAGTGATCACCCCAAACCGCGCCGCCCAGGCAGCAAGCAACCGACGAATACAGGATGTGCATGCCGCTTGGGTCGCCCATACCGTTGACACTCATTACAGCCCACGACAGTGGAATAATCAGCGGCATGAGGATGGCCATCGTTCCCCAGCTCGTCCCCGTTGTGAACGCTGTGAAGGCCGCGAGGATGAACACGATGGCCGGAATCAGTGCTACCGGCAGCGAGTCGGCGAGCAGTGTCACGAGGTACTCCGCCGTATTCAGCGAAGCCGTCAGGTCCGACAGCGACCAGGCGAGCACCAGGATAATCATGCCAAACAAGGTTGCCCGAAGGCCACCGTACCAGGCGTCTACCGTCTCATGAATAGACAGAATACGCTGACCGATCGACAGCGCCGCCGCGACCAGGACACCGACGAACGACGAATACATCATTGCCTGGTAGGGGCTGGTCGTTTCCAGGATGGAGACCAGAGAATCGCCTTCACCCAGAAGGACGAGACTGGCCATCAGCGCGACAATCAGCGCGATAATCGGCACGAAGGCATTGACCGCACGCAGCGGTATCTTGTCCTTCGGTGAGAGCTCGTCGCCTTGAATCGAGGGCAGGTCTTCGGATGTCTCGGGCTTTACTGCGCCGTTGCGCGCCCGCACTTCCGCCGTGTACATCGGACCGAAGTCGCGCCCGCTGGCCGAGATCATCAGGACAAATATGATGGCGAGAATCGGGTAGAAACTGTACGGAATCGAGTGAATGAATACCGAGTAAGCCTGCACATCGGACAGACCATCGATAGATGCGAGTGCCTGGTCAATCAGGCCGATCTGGTAACCGATCCAGGTCGTAATCAACGCGATACACGCGACGGGCGCCGCCGTTGAATCGACGATGTACGCGAGCTTCTCGCGCGACACCTTGAGATGGTCGGTCAGGGAACGCGCCGTGTTGCCGACAACCAGCGTGTTGCTGTAATCGTCGAAGAAAATCATCAGGCCCATGAGCCACACGGCCACCTGGCCGCCGACCGCGGTCTTCGCGCGACTGACGATCGCAAGGACGATACTCGCCATGCCCCCGTTGCGCGTGATGATGCCGACCATGCCGCCAATCATCATGGTAAACAGGATGATCGATGCCCGGTCGAAGTCAGCTATAGCCCCCGTTACGAACACCTGGAAGCTGTCCAGTAATCCACGACCGGCACCTTCGAACGTGAATGATCGCAGGGCCGTCCCACCAACCCACAGCCCGAGCAGCAGTGCCGGAATCACGTTCCGCAGTGTGAGTGCAATTGTGATCGCCAGGATCGCGGGAAGCACCGACACCCATCCGGGAATAACTCGAAGGTCCGTGGTAACCGTCGCAGAACCCGCCGTCGCGGAAATCGTCGCAGCGCCGGCCTCTGCAATAGCGACGTCGGCGAAAGACGCATTGCCATCGGCATCCGCCGTCGCTGTATAGGTCTTGCCAGCAGCAGATAACTGCACCGTTTCGCCGGCCGCGGCACCTGACACTGAGTAATCCAGCGGCACGCCAGTCAGCCCCACGGCCGGTGGCTCGATCTCGATCGCTGCAGCAGAGAATGGAATAAGGGCCGCAATCCAGCCTGCGACGATGAACTTTCGGATAGGGTTCCGGGAGACCAGCTTGCGAGTATTGATAGAGTTATTCCTGCAGCCAAGAGTCGTTTTGCATCTTATCATGACACTTAATAACGCGGCTGCAGTTGCCCGGCGGCAGCGCACAGGGTTGCGCCAAGGCTGGATCGGCGGCTCTCGGTCATTCGCTGCGTCGGACCGCAAATCGACAACGCGCCAAGAATCTCACCGGTGCTGCCGCGAACGACGGCGCCCACGCCGGAGAATCCGTCCTCGAGCTCGTCCACCGTCTCCGCGAATCCACGGCGCCGCACCTCTCCGAACTGATCTTCAAGCTGGCTATGCTCCACGATCGTCTGTGCCGTCAGCGGCGTCAGCCTGTCGGCGAGTCGCTCCATGCCGAATTCATCGAAAGCGATAAACGCCTTGCCCGTCGACGTCGCATGCATGGGCCAGCGAGTGCCGACATTGCCTCCTGCCGCGAGGAAGTGCCCTCCGGTCACTTCGTCGAGAATCAGCATCGTGTCGTCAATGGGCACCTCAAGGGTTGCTGTCTCACCCGTTTCTTCAGCGAGACGCTTGAGCAACGGTCGCGCCCTGAGTCGCAGGTTGTCGCTCGACAAGGCCTGCACTCCGAGGGCCATGAGGGCCGGACCCAGCCGATAGGCCCCGTTACTGGCATTCCGATCCAGGAGCGACTCACTGTGCAGGGCCTGCAGCAAACGATGGGCCGTGGTCTTGTTAAGGCCGGCAAGCGCGCTGACCTCCGCGAGCTGCAGCTCCGGTCGCTCCGACGTAAACAGCTTAAGCAAGCGCACCGCGCGTAACGCAGCCTGGGCGCCTTTCGGCGTTTTTCTATCGCGCATCGCGTGTTCCATATTATGAATTGTTATTTCATCATATAGTAACAGAATGGACATTGCGGTCACTCCGCAAATCAATGATCCTTGTGCACACAATCACTTACGAGATGAAATCATGGCGAGAAACCGGTCCCTGCCAGCAGAGCTGCGAGCCGCAGAAAAGAAGTACGGCAAGTTCGAATCGCTGGATCTGCTAATTCCTGACCTCAGCGGAATTCTAAGGGGCAAGCGCATACGTCCGGGCGACTTTGAAAAGGCCTGCGAGGGGGGATTCGTCTTCTGTGCCGGTGCCACGATGCTTACCGGGCTCGGCGAAGTGGTCTCAGGTGTCCCCTACGGTGCCGACGACGGCGACCCGGACCTGCCCGCCGAACTCGTCCCCGGGTCGATCGTGCCGGTTCCATGGTCAAATAAACCCATGGGCCAGGCCTTCTTTCGGATGAACTCGGAGGATGGCGGCAACTTCTTCGGCGATCCGCGAACCGTGCTCGAGAAAGCGCTGAAACCCCTGCGGGCAGGCGGCAAGAAAGTCGTCGTAGCAACCGAGCTGGAGTTCTACCTGCTCGACGCTAATTCTGAGCAGCTTCAAATCGGGGCGCCAAAAATCCCGGGAACAAACCGACCGCAACCCGGCCCTCAGGTCTACCATCCCGATGATCTTTTCGAGGTCGAAGCCTTCCTGGACGATGTGTACGACTGGTGCGACGCACAAAACGTCCCGGCCGAGGCCGCCATCTCGGAGTACTCCCCGGGCCAGTTCGAGATTAATCTGCACCATGTCGACGACCCCGTTTTGGCCTGCGACCACGCCGTCCTGCTGAAGCGCATCATCAAGGCCGCGGCACGCAAGCACGGGTTTATCGCGTGTTTCATGGCGAAGCCGTTCGAGGCCGCTGCCGGTAGCGGCCTGCACATCCACATGAGCATTGTCGACAAGGATGGTAAGAATTACTTCTCGCAGGGTAAGGAAAAGCTGGCGCTGCCGCCCTTCTCCGCCCGTTTGCGACATGCCGTTGGCGGATTGCTGAAACTCATGCCCGAATCAACGCTGATCGGTGCACCCAACGCCAATTCATACCGGCGGCTGCGTCCCGATATGTTCGCGCCCGTTGAGCCGAACTGGGGCGTCAATCACCGGGTGGTCTCGGTGCGCATCCCTGAGTCGGATGAAAAGAACCTGCGCCTGGAACATCGTACCGCCGGCGCCGACGCCAACCCCTACCTCGTCATGGCAGCAGTGGCGGCGGGTGTCGACTATGGCATCAAGAATAAAATCGATCCGGGCAAGATGATTGAACAGGGCCAGGAAATTACGCCAACGCTGAAGATACCGAATCGCTGGGAAGCGGCGATTGACCGGTTCCAGCGGAGCAAGGTGTTACCGGAGTATTTCGGCAAGGACTACTGCCGGTACTACACAAAGGTGCGCCGCTATGAAGCAGAGCACTACCATAACAAGATCGCCCAGCAGGACTTCGACTGGTATTTGCGGGCTGTTTAGCGTGTAACATACTGTTTTTATTTGTTTTTTAGTGTTTTACTGTATATAATTACAGGTCTATTCCAATGACAAGGACCAGTCATGAGACCTGTAGCCCCCATCGAAGAACTCGACCGTAATATCGTCTCGCTCTGCACCCGCATTAATGCGGCAACCTACGAGTTGCTCATACTCGTTCGCGAGTTTGACGAGCGTGCCGGATGGCTGAAATGGGGCTTGCAGAACTGTGCCGAGTGGCTGGCCTGGCGATGTGATCTCAGCATGACGACGGCGCTGGAGAAGGTACGGGCAGCACATGCACTGAAGACGCTGCCAGAAATTGCCGCAGCCTTCTCCACGGGCGAGCTGTCGTACTCAAAGGTGCGTGCTATGACGCGCGTTGCGACAAGAGAGAACGAGGTTGCGCTGGTCGATTTTGCCTTGCGGCATACGACGGCTCATGTCGAAGCCCGGTGCCGGGAACTTCGGTGCGGGCGCGAGGATTCCATCGACAGTGCCGCACGTGCCTATTCCAATCGATCGTTGCGAGTTCGGCGTGATCATCAGCGCAGCATGATGGTCGTTACCATCGAACTGCCAATGGACACCGGGGAGTTGCTTGAGAAGGCATTGGACAGGGCGCGCGATGATGAGGTGTTACAAGTACCGGAACTTGCTGATGCGTCCTGGTCAACGCGGCAGGCAGATGCGTTCACGAGCATGGTTAGCGACTACCTGTCGGGCGGTGGTGGAGAAGGTTCTGCGAGTGATAACTACCTTGTGACAGTTCACGTTGACCAGTCTGCACTAGGCGGTGGCGACGGTCGTTCGGTGCTGCCGCTAGAATCAGTGAAACGACTTTGCTGTGACAGTAAGACTGTGATCATTACCGAGGATGACCACGGTGAACCATTGAGCATCGGGCGCAAGACACGCGTTGTACCCGCGGCAATCCAAAGGGCGCTGCGTGCGAGGGACAACAACTGTTGCACTTTCCCGGGCTGTAATAATCACCGCTACCTGCACAGCCACCATGTCGAGCACTGGTCGAACGGTGGTGAAACAAGCCTCGATAACCTGATGTCGCTCTGCACGAAGCATCACACGCTGGTACACGAGGGCGGCTTCCGTATTGAGAAAGACTTTCAGGATCGCTGGTATTTCATGCGGCCGGACGGTGTTGCTGTCCCGCAGTGCGGGTACCACTCACGCGATGTCGAAGACGAAGACGAAGACGAAGAACTGTCCGACACGTATGAGAATCCTCCACGTGGAGGATTATTGAGCATGGCGGAAAAGTTGGTGTCGGAACCACCTTCACCAGCCTACCTGTGTTAGCTATAGCGCAGAACACTCCGATATCAAGAACGCCAACGTCCGCTAAGCCGCGGAAAGCAGACACTCATGTAGTAGATTCATGACGGACTGCTTGTGACCCGAAGCCGCCGTTAGGTGTTTCCCAGAATTGACCGACTGTTCCCAAGCGGCATGATGGATGTTGCTTGATCTAGCAGAGCTATGGAGCACGGACGCAGATTGAGCTTATTCGGAGCATACTGCTCGTGGTCAGTTTGGTAGCCGGACAATTTAGTAGCGCACCGTTGATGGCGAACATGAAAAGCGCATTTGTAAGCCTGGTTGCCATACTTCTGTTAGCTGGTTGTGCGACCGGAGCACAGCTTGGGGACTCTACGCTGCTTGACTTTATCAGTGACGGACAGACAACCCGCACAGAGGTCATTTTGAGCTTTGGCCAGCCATCCGCCACCTTCGAAAAGGAACGTATTCATACTTACAGAATTGGCGGAGATAGTGAGTCCGGTTATTTCATCCGAGATACTCCAGGAACCTGGTACGAGACAAGTTTCAGTCTTGTGCTCGTCTACCGTGCAGACGGAACTCTTCAATCCCATTCACTGGTCAAAATCCGATGAGTTTTGCACGACTAGCGAAGCATCTTGGACTATTTGTCTTGTTGCTTTGGGTGGGTACAGGGTGTTACTTGCCCATTAAGCAGGTTCCACCCCAATCGCGCGAATATTCTTCGGGCTTGCAAGATAACTTCGCTCCCGGACAAACATCACGCACCGATGTGCTGCTCGCGATGGGCGAGCCCGACTCGGTATCTTTTGACGAATCAATACTGACATACAGGTGGCAGACGATCGACGGAATTATTGTCGTCACCCAGTGCACGCCGCCCATAGAAGTAACTTCCGAAACGACCTTGACTCTTTCCTTTGATGAAGATGGCGTTCTGCAAGACATCAATATCACGTCCAGCTAGAGACGGGCGGGCGGTACACAATCGCGACTCTCAGTGCACGCGCGATAGTCATGGGAGAACGCTAGTCCTGCAAACGCCCGCTTCAGTGGCTGATATCAAACACGAGTCGATCACTCAAGGTGATGTCAAATGCGAAGGAATGGTGAAACGGCGATAATGTTGCGCCCCTTTTATCGTGCGATGGCGTTTGCGGTATTGGTTGTGTGTACCGGCTGCGTCTCGAGAGACTCCTACCCTGACACCTGGTCTCCCAGAATGATCAGCGACGCAGAATGCCCCAATATCTCCGGTACTTTTGAGAACAGCGGCTCTGGAAGCGGCAATGTTCATTTTTGTCCGGGCGGGTGTACTGATATAACTGATTACGCGCAATGCGCCGAAAAATGTTTAGATCCCCTGCTGCAGCTATCAGAGATATTTTTTGCCGACGTGCGACCCGAGAATTCGAAGGTCGCTGTCCAGCACTCTGATGAAGATAAAATTGAAGTGCGCATTGAAAGCCCAGATTCTTCACCGAATGTTAGTCAGCTGTCTCATAACAATGGCGATTTCGTGTGTTACGAACGTAAAATTTGGGTTTCGCTAGACGAGACAATTGAGGTCGATATCGGGGGGGTCGCCTTCTCCTCACGAAGAATTGGATTCGTGAAGGCAAAGGATGGCTCATTGATCGGCGAATTTCATTACAAGGGCAGAGGAGTCATTTTTGTTGCGATTCCTGCCGGGTGGTCAGAGACGCGATTCATACGCTGGCGAGCAGTCAATTGAGAATTTCAGCCGTCCGATAAGAGCCAGAGTCATCAAACAAGTGGGTCTCTGCAAGCCATATTACTGCTTCTGGCCGAATGGGGACGGTCAGAAGCTCGGTTATTTGGCCCGCTGAACGTCCGCTATCGGTGAAAGCAAACATAAAAGCCAGTGCCGCCAGGCTGTTCGCTATACGCCCCAAAGCGGACGTTGGCTGCTAGAATCCTGAATGACTGCTCATGACCACATAGGAGACGTTCTAGACCGTGTCCATAAAAGTCTCGATGGCATTAAGACTTGTCGGTGGGGTTACCGCTGCATGGGCTATTGCTTTTGTGACAGCGGCTACCATTGCTTACATCGTGGAGAACCCGGATTTCTCGTTCTTCACAACCTATTTGAGTGATATTGGTGACAGCGCTGGCTGGCCGCAAACTTTGTTCAATTCTGGCACGCTCATTGCGGCTCCAATGAGGTTCTTATTCTTGGCTCTCGTCGTTGTGTGTCTGTATGAGCTGGGGGCCGGCAGGCTCTTCGTGATCTTAGTTCTGGCGCTGGGAGCTGTGTCGACGGCTGGAACCGTGTTGATGACCGCTGTGCCGTTCAGCGATGCCCCGGCCAT
>JAHEGH010000012.1 GCA_024639825.1 Gammaproteobacteria bacterium | reverse complement strand
CCAGCATCGCTTTCAATGTTCTGTATTTCATGACTTAAAGCCCAGGTGATTAATAATGCCGAGGGTATAGCGAGCTCACAGTGGTGACTGTGCGATGCATCACAAGCTCGCCAATTTTGCCGGAATATGTCAAATCTGGACCAAATCCAGCATTTCAATAGCGGTTCTGCGCTGACTCCGGGCGTAGTTTGAAGCTGCGCAGGACGCGCAAAGGCATACGCTTCAAAAGGAGATTGAATATGCGTGAACTAACAATGAGCGAAATCGGGTTTGTTTCAGGGGCCGGCGACGATTGTCCGGCCGGTGATTCTGGTGGGAACAATTACGGCGGAGTGACCGATACGGGGTCGATCGGCGGCGACCTGATCAAGGCCTACGAGGGTCTTGTCGCGGCTACGTCGCATATTATTGAGAGAGTCGCCAACGCCTTGTGAGTCAGGTGCATCGGGGCGACATGTCGCCCCGATGCATTCTTGCGAGAACCGCGACAATCGATCCAATACAAACGAAGAACAGAATCAGTGCGACCGCGAAGGACTCGACGAGAGGTATCTCAGTGGCAGGTGGGTTCCACTGGCCGCGCAAGCAACGCCAGTCGAGCTGAATCAGCGCGTTGATCGTGGCGTGTGAGATCAGCGATGACCAGAGTGACTTCGTAATGCGATATTGCACGCCGAGCATCACCCCCGCAGAGAAAACGAAACCCCAGCTCCCAGGCGGATGGAAGGCCGTAAAAACGGCGGCGGCTCCGAGGATGGCGGCCGCGGGTCCGTAACGGTACAGCGCCGACTGGACGAAGCCGCGGTGTACGACTTCTTCAATGACAGGAACCAGTACTGCCATGACGATGGCGCCCAATAACATGGCGTACACGGGTGGGCATTGAAAGTCGAAGACCGGTTTGACAGCCGTATACGGACCCCCATTGCTGTAGATGCCAATGGATATCCCTGCGGCGAGCTGGCACCACCAGGCAAGACGCAGCAGGACGCCGAGACCGATCGCGGTGAGCACCAGGCCAGCCCCAATGTTCGCGATGTCTAACTGCCGCCGAAGCTCAGGTCTGTTTGCCTGTAAGACAGGAAAGAGCAGCAACAACAGAATTGGCGGCACAACAAGATAGGCAAGATCGGCGGCGAAGAGCTTGCTCACGTCGGCAGTACGCAACGCCACCTGTAGCCAGGACCGCACAAACAAGGCAGCAGTTAGTGCAAGGATTGTTGCTAGCGCGTGGGTTAGTGTGGGTGGACGAGATGTCATCTCGGCCAGTGTATGTAACCGCGCCGGCGACGAGTGCCGGAGATTCTGTCCGATTTCTAGAGTTTCGGCAGATCCGTGAATGTCGGTTCGGTCATCTTGTCCTGTCCCCACTTCAGGAAGATCGAGGCTTTCGCGGCCGGGTCAATATTGACCTTGTCCAGATCGCCGTCCACATGCGGTAATGCCATCAGGCGCTTGTCCATGACCATGAACCACAGCCACGGCAAGTAGGCGAGCACGTACATGCCGAAGTAGCCGTTGGGCAGCTGCGGTACGTCCGGGAAATGGCGCAGCGACTGGTAGCGGCGGAGAGGATGCGCGTGATGATCAGAGTGTCGCTCGAGGTGAAACAGCACCAGGTTGCTGACAATGAAATTGCAGTTCCAGGAGTGGTGCGGTTCGCAGCGTTCGTATCGCCCCTTTGCCGTCTTTTCGCGCAACAGCCCATAGTGCTCAATGTAGTTGGCGCTGGTCAGTTGCCAGTAGGCCATGGCGTGGTGGATGAGGAGAAAGATGAGCGCAAGCCACCCAAAGACGCCGATGAGAATAACGGCAACGGCGATGCTGATCGCATACGACTGCAGGATCGGGTTGCTGTAGTGCCACAGCGGTTTGTTTCGCGACGCGAGGCGCTCGCGCTCAATGGTCCACGCCCTGCGAAACGCCCCGGGTATCTCGCGCAGCGCAAATTTGTAGATGCTTTCACCCATACGCGCGCTGGCGTCATCTTCCGGCGTCGAAACCAGCATGTGATGCCCACGATTATGGTCCACCGTAAAGTGACCGTAAGCAGCGACGGCGAGGACGATTTTCGACAGGCTTTTTTCTATTTTCGTGTTCTTGTGGCCGAGTTCGTGGCCGGTATTGATAGCCAGCCCTGCCATCAAACCCGTAACCGCCGCAAGCAGCACGAACGCCCACCCGCTTAATGGCTGGGTCAGTGCGTAGGCGGCGCAGCCAAACAGCGCGATGAAGTGCAGCGGGACCACGACATAGGTCAGGCGGCGGTAGAAGACATCCTGTTCGAGCTGCATGATGACTTCCTCGGGCGGATTATTCGTGTCCTCTCCGATCACCCAGTCGAGTGCGGGAACGAGCAGGTAGCTGGTCAGTAAGGGAAGAAAAAACCAGAGCTCGCTGCCGCCGGATGCGTGCAGAGCAACAGGAACCAGTGCCTGCAGAGGAAACAGCACGGACAGCAGCCAGAACCAGCGTTTGCGATCTACGTAGTGAATCGCCTCGCCATTTTCCGCAACGCCCGTATAGCCCTTCATTCGCATGCTCCTCCTTAGCCGGGCTGATTATCCACAGAATCCCCCTGGATACCAAAGAGGTGCCTGACCAGGTGTCGGGTATTTATACAATCTGGCGCCCGGTGCAGGAAAGCGCCCGATAAAATATCCAGCTAATCAAATTGATGGGGTCTTGGTACGCAAATTGCTCTATATTTAATGCTGGCAAAGGCTTTGAGGGTTGGCATTGAGGGAATACTCCAGGCTGTTGGCAGTTGCTGTCGCTGTGACGTTGGTCGCGGGCTGTGGCAAATCAACCGAGGATACCGGGACCGAGTCAGGCACGGCTCCACTTCCCACTGCTGCGATGCTGGGCGAACAAGTTGTCCTGACGGCCGAGGAATATCTGGCTGCTGCGCCGTACAGGGACGCTGATCGGTCCAGAGGTGAGCGGCAGGCGCAGATATGCAAAGCCTGCCATAGCCTCGGCAGGGACGGACCAAACATGATTGGTCCGGCGCTACACGGGTTCTTCGGTAGGGAAGTTGGTTCGCGCAGTGGCTTTGAGTATTCTGCGGTCATGCGCAACGCCAATTTCGTTTGGACGCCCGAGGCACTAAACGCCTGGCTGGCACAGCCGGGACGATTTTTGCCAGGGAACCGGATGACGTTTGCTGGTGTGTTAAAGCAAGGCGACAGGGATGACTTGATTGCCTATCTGCTCGGCGCAACGACGGACAACGAGGACTAAAGGAGTAGACCCAGGCACCATGACAGCCAGTACAGCAACCCTGAGGACGCGCAGCAGCGCAGACCGGCGCGAGTTTTCGTGGCGAACCGTCGTTTACGGCTTTACGCTGTCCCGCCGCCACGCGCATCGGCGCACGGCCGACACCGAAGTCATTTTTTTGGACTGGCACCACCCCTGGTTGTTCTTTCTTGCAACGGGAACCATGCTGCTGTCCTGCGCCGATGCTTTTCTCACCCTCGAGCTCTTGGATCGGGGGATGATAGAGGCGAATCCCTTAATGAACGCCGTCATGGCGCATGGAACGGCGATGTTCACGAGCACGAAACTTGCGATGACGGCATTCGGCGTTTTCGTCCTGGTGTACCTGGCCAAGGCCCGGTTCATGAATCGTCTGCGAACGGGCCTCTTTCTGACCACGTTCTTCACGTTTTACGCCTGCCTGGTCTGCTACGAACTGGTCAATCTGTTCAGCCTGTCGTAGCAGGAATTGCCCGTGTTTGTGGATTCCCCTGCACGGGCGCTTGGGATACACTAGCGCCCCTTTTTTTGGCTCGGCCAGAACCGCAACACGCAGATAGGCAACAGGCATTCTAAGCCTCTGAAATAATGAGCAATTCTCTGAAGGAACAACTCGCTTCCACGCCACTGTTCGGCGCCAATGCCAGTGCCGTGGAGCGCCTGTACGAACAGTATCTCGAGGATCCCGCCACTGTACCTGCAGGATGGCGCGAGTATTTCGAGTCACTGGGCGACACGGGAACCGAGGTCGCGCACTCCGGAATTCGCGATGAATTGCTGGCCGAGGCCCGCGAGGGACGACGTGTCGGCAAGGTGACGACACGGAGCTCCGGCAAGCCGGTTACGTCAGGCGAGAAGCAGGCGGCTGTGTCGCGCTTGATCCAGGTCTACAGCCTGCGTGGGCACCAGATTGCCGATATCGATCCGCTCCAGATCATGGACCGGCGCGTGCCCGGCGTACTGAAACTCGACTATCTCGGCCTGACCGAGGCCGACATGGATACTGAGTTCTTCACGGGTGGACTGGCAGGTACTCCCAATGAGCGCATGAAGCTGCGCGATATTCTGGATCTGCTCAAGTCCATGTATTGCGGCAAGATCGGCGCGGAGTTCGCTCACATCTCTCGGGCCCGCGAGCGCCTCTGGTTGCGTCGGCATTTCGAAAAAGGTGCCGTGGCCGATAATCTGAACGACGAGGAACGCCTCTGGACGCTGGAGCAGCTGACGAGTGCCGAAGGCATTGAGCGTTACCTGCATACGCGATACGTAGGACAGAAACGCTTTTCGCTCGAAGGTGGCGAGAGCCTCATTCCCATGCTCGACGACATTATCCAGCAGGGTGGCTCGACGGGGATTCGCGAAATTGTTATCGGCATGGCGCATCGGGGACGTATTAACGTGCTCGTCAATATCTTTGGCAAGTCGCCGGAAGAGTTGTTTGAGGAGTTCGAGGGCAACTACGACCTGGACGAACTGCGTGGTTCAGGCGACGTTAAGTACCACAAGGGATTTTCTGCGGATATGGAGACCCCGGGCGGCAACGTGCATATCGCCCTGGCGTTCAATCCATCGCATCTCGAGATCGTAAACCCTGTGGTTGAGGGTTCCGTACGCGCGCGCCAGCAACGTCGTAATGACTTAGAGCGCCAGGAAGTGTTGCCGGTACTGATACATGGCGACGCAGCATTTGCCGGTCAGGGGGTGGTCACCGAGACTTTCCAGATGTCGCAGACGAATGGCTTCCGCACTGGCGGCACCGTTCATATCGTGGTGAATAACCAGATCGGATTCACGACCAGCCGTCCGTCCGATGCCCGGTCCACGGATTATTGTTCTGATGTGGCCAAGATGATTGAGGCACCGATCTTCCATGTGAACGGTGACGATCCGGAGGCGGTGCTGTTCGTGACGCGACTTGCGCTTTCGTACCGCCAGAAATTTCGTAAGGATGTTGTCATTGATCTCGTATGCTACCGACGCCACGGCCACAATGAGGCAGACGAGCCGTCTGCGACGCAACCGATCATGTACGGACACATCAAAGGTCACAAGACGACTCGTGAGTTGTACGCCAGTCGTCTCGAAGCGGCGGGCGTCATCGACGCTACGACAGCTGCCAGCTTGCAGGAAAACTATCGTGATCGCCTTGACAGGGGCGAACCCGTGCCGAAGTCGAGCCTTGGCCTGATCGGTAATGAATACACGGTTGACTGGTCACCCTACACCCACACGGAGTGGGACGAACCGGCTGATACAACGATCAGCCCGGCGACGGTCGCGAGTCTCGGAGCGGCGATCACCCAAATTCCACCGGATGTGCGGCCACACGGACGTGTACAGCGCATCATGGACGACCGCAGCAAGATGGCGTCCGGCGAGATGGACATGGACTGGGGCTTCGCCGAAACCATGGCCTATGCGTCGCTACTGCGTGAAGGCCACACTGTTCGACTAGTGGGCCAGGATAGCGGTCGCGGCACGTTCTTCCATCGTCATGCGGTTCTGCACAACCAGGTTAACAACCAGGAATACATTCCGCTGGAGCACATTGTCGAGAGGAGAAACGCGTTTCGCGTCATCGATTCGTTCCTGTCCGAAGAAGCCGTGCTGGGTTTCGAATACGGTTACGCCAGTACTGCGCCGGATACGCTGGTCATCTGGGAAGGGCAGTTTGGTGATTTCGTGAATGGCGCGCAGGTCGTTATTGACCAGTTCATCAGTTCGGGCGAAGCCAAGTGGGGCCGACTGTGTGGCTTGACGCTGTTCCTGCCGCACGGCTATGAAGGGCAGGGGCCGGAGCACTCTTCGGCACGCCTAGAACGATTCCTGCAGCTGTGTGCCGAAAACAATATGCAGGTGTGCGTCCCGTCGACACCGGCTCAGATGTTCCACATGTTGCGGCGCCAGCATGTGCGCAATTTCCGGAAACCGCTCATCGTATTGACACCGAAGAGCCTGCTGCGCCACAAGATGTCAGTCTCAGCGCTTACGGAATTGTCGAGTGGTCGTTTCGAGCTGATCATTCCTGAGATTGAAGCGATTGATGTCAAGAAGACGAGGCGCATCGTGTTCTGCAGCGGCAAGGTTTACTACGACCTGCTTGAAGCGCGTGAGGTTAACGGCATCGCCGACATCGCCATTATTCGTATCGAACAGCTGTACCCGTTCCCGGTTGTGGAGTACGCCGAAATCATTTCGCAATACAGCCACGCCGAAGAAATTGTCTGGTGTCAGGAAGAGCCGCTCAACCAGGGTGCCTGGTACCAAATCAAGCATCGTCTGCAGGAACCGCTTGGCGATAATCAACAACTCTATTACGCCGGACGTCAGGGGGCAGCTGCTCCAGCCTCCGGTATTTTCAAAGTTCACCTGCAACAGCAACAGGCGCTGGTCGAAGCCGCCCTCGATATCACTGTCGAGGCGAGCAAGGTCCGCAAGCCTGAAAAGACTAAACGGAAAACAACATGACTATTGAGATAAAGGTACCGCCTTTACCTGAGTCCGTATCGGACGCAACGCTCGTCGCCTGGCACAAGAACGTCGGCGAAAGCGTCGCGCGCGATGAAAACCTTGTCGACCTTGAGACCGATAAGGTGGTGCTCGAAGTTCCGGCGCCAGCTGCCGGCACGATCGCGAAGATTGTCGTCGAAGACGGCGCGACGGTTGTCGCTGGCGACGTCCTCGCAATTCTTGAAGAGGGTGAGGTAGCTGCAGGTGCGCCCACAACGGCAGAAACGGCAGAAAGAGTTGAGAAGAAAGCTGCGCCTGCACCGAAGGAATCCAAAGGGCCCGTGAAAACGAGCCCGGCCGTGCGTCGCCTGCTGGACGAACACGACCTCGAGGCGACCATGGTCGCCGGTTCCGGAAAGGACGGTCGTATCACCAAAGGCGATGTCATGGCGTTCCTCAAGTCCGACTCCAGCGGTGATGTGACGCCGGCCGACACCGCACCGGCTGCTGGTGTTGAAGTTGTGGCGGAGGGCCTGGCACGCGAAGAGAAACGCGTGCCTATGACGCGTCTGCGTGCGCGTATTGCAGAGCGTCTGGTAGAGGCGCAGCAAACCGCTGCGATGCTGACGACGTTCAACGAGGTGGATCTCACGGAAGTGATGGCACTGCGCAAGCGCTACCGTGACGACTTTGAAAAGGCGCACGGTGTACGTCTGGGTTTCATGTCTTTCTTTGCGAAGGCTGCCGTTGAAGCGCTGAAGAAGTTTCCGGTGGTAAACGCTTCGGTGGAAGATAACGACATCATCTATCACAACTACTACGATATCGGCATTGCCGTATCCAGCGATCGTGGACTGATGGTTCCCGTCATTCGCGATGTTGACCAGATGAGCTTTGCAGAATTCGAAGGCGCGTTGACCGATATGGCGAAGAAGGCCCAGGATGGCAGCATCAGCATGGATGATCTGACCGGCGGGACTTTTACGATCACAAACGGCGGTATCTTCGGCTCGATGATGTCGACGCCTATTCTGAACCAGCCGCAAAGTGCCATCCTCGGTATGCATTCGATCCAGCAACGTCCGATGGTCGTCGACGGTGAGATTGTCGCGCGACCGATGATGTACCTTGCGGTGACGTACGACCATCGCATCATTGATGGCAAGGAAGCCGTGCAGTTCCTGGTTTCGATCAAGGAACAGCTCGAAGACCCGTCCCGCCTGCTACTGCAGGTCTGAAGAGACAACCGGTTTACAGGAATCCGATTCACATGAGCAGAAGTTTCGACGTAGTAGTTATTGGAGCCGGCCCGGCGGGCTACATTGCGGCCATTCGAGCAGCGCAGCATGGCAAGACGGTTGCCTGCATCGACGAGTGGAAAAACAAGGATGGGAAGAATGCATTTGGCGGTACCTGCCTTAACGCAGGCTGCATCCCGTCCAAGGCCCTCCTTGAATCGTCCGAGCTCTATCATCGCGCCGGACACGAGTTCAAGAAACACGGCATCAAGACCGGTGGCGTGGAAATGGACATCGAGGCGATGCAAAAGCGTCGCGCGAGCATCGTAAGGCAACTTACCGGCGGCATCGCAGGCCTGTTCAAGGCTAACAAGGTTGAGGGCCTCGTCGGACACGGCAAGCTGCTGAAGAACAAGCAGGTTGAGTTCACGCCGGTTGAAGGTGACAAGGAAATTGTTTCTGCGGAACACATCGTTCTTGCAGCGGGCTCCGAACCGATTGAGTTACCGATTGCGAAGTTTGACGGCGACCGCATCATTGATTCCTGGGACGCGCTTGAGCTGGACGCCGTGCCCGCAAAGCTGGGCGTTGTTGGCGCGGGTGTAATCGGGCTTGAGTTAGGCAGCGTCTGGGCGCGCCTGGGCTCGAAGGTGACAATCCTCGAAGCCATGGATGACTTCCTGTTCATGGCGGATCGCGATGTAGCGAAGGTCGCGGCAGGGGACTTTAAGAAACAGGGCCTGGACATCAAGCTCGGCGCAAAGGTTTCGAAGGCTACCGCTGGCAAGAAGAGCGTCAAAGTCGATTACGAAGACAAGGACGGTGCGCAGTCGATCGATGTCGACAAGCTCGTCGTTGCTGTGGGCCGACGGCCGGTAACGAATGGGTTGTTTGCTGATGACGCGGGCATCCAGGTCGATGAACGTGGCTTCATTGTGGTGGATGATGAATGCCGAACACGGGTGAAGGGTGTGTATGCGGTCGGCGATTGTGTACGCGGCCCCATGCTTGCGCACAAGGGGTCCGAAGAGGGGGTTATGGTCGCCGACCTGATTGCCGGCGAGATCGCCGAGATGAACTATGACGTCATCCCGTCAGTTCTTTACACCAATCCGGAGATTGCCTGGGCCGGTAAGACGGAGGCCCAGGTGAAAGACAGCGGCGTCGATTACAAGACGGGCCAATTCCCGTTCATGGCCAGTGGCCGTGCGAAAGCGATGGAACAGACGTCTGGTTTTGTGAAGATCATTTCGTCGAAAGAAGACGACGAGATCCTGGGCGTCCACATTATTGGTCCGATGGCTGGTGAACTGATTTCGGAAGCGGTTTTGGCGCTTGAATTTTCGGCGAGCACCGAAGATATTCAACGCACGATTCATGCCCACCCGTCCCTCGCGGAGGCCGTCCATGAAGCCGCTCTCGCCGTCGACAACAAGGCGCTGAACTTCCCAAACAAGTAATCGGGTACCGGACACCCTATTAAAATAGGGTGTCCGGTACCTTATTTCTCCCAGAAATCGGCGTTCTTGATGCCGAGCTTCTGTGGATCGAATGTGTATTCCGTAACACCGGCGTTGCGCTGGGCTTCATAGTCCTTGAGGGCCTTAAGTGCAGGCCGTCCCATGAAGAACAGGATCAGGATGCCGATGATATTGAGCCACGCCATGAGGCCTACCCCGAGGTCGCCCATGGCCCACGCGAGATTCGCTTCACGAATCGTGCCGTAGAACACGGACACCAGTGTCACGATCTTGAGGAGGCTCAGCAGACCTGGCGTCCGCAGCGTTCGCCTTATATACGCGACGTTGGTTTCTGCAATGTAGTAGTAAGCGAGCAGCGTGGTGAAAGCAAAGAAGAACAGGGCAACAGCCACGAAGATCTTGCCAAAGCCACCCATAACGCTCTCGAGCGCAAGCTGCGTAAACGCGGGACTGCTGATGATGACCTCGGGCCCCAGCACACCACCACTGATCGATGTATCGAGTCCGGCGACATAGTACTGCTGGGTAATCAGGATCATGAACGCAGTGGCCGAACACACGAACAATGTGTCGACATACACCGAGAAAGATTGAACCAGACCCTGTTGTGCGGGGTGCTGAACCTCGGACGCTGCAGCAGCGTGCGGACCACTTCCCTGGCCAGCCTCATTTGAATAGATACCGCGCTTCACACCCCAGCCAATAGCGGCACCAAGACCCGCCATAGGATTGAAGATGTCACTGAAGATAAGCGCGATGATCGCTGGCAGATCGGCGATGTGATAGATGATGATGCCGACAGCCATCAGGATGTAGCCGATTGCCATGACCGGCACGATGACCTGGGTGACATGCGCGATACGCTTTACGCCGCCGAAAATGATGAAGCCCAGCACAGCGACCACGACAACACCGGTAACCAGCTTGTCCGCGGCAACGGAGTCGCCAAGGAAATTGACCATGGTGTCACCGCCGACCGCCAGGTTGGCGGCATTGCCAATGCTGTTCGACTGCACCCCTGGCAGCAATATGCCGCAGGCAAAGATTGTGACGATGGCAAAAATCCACGCGTACCATTTCTGGCCCATCGCTTTTTCTATGTAGAAGGCAGGACCGCCACGATACTGACCATCAATTTCTTCCTTGTAGATCTGGCCGAGGGCGGACTCGATATAGGCGGTCGCTGAGCCGAGGAGGGCAACCATCCACATCCAGAACACAGCGCTCGGTCCACCGAACCCGATAGCCGCCGCAACGCCGGCGATGTTGCCGGTGCCGACGCGCCCCGAGAGCGACACAGCCAGTGCCTGGAACGAGGAGATGCCCTTGTCCGACTCCTTGCTTGAGAACAGCAGGCGGATCATTTCGCCAAACAGGCGAACCTGCACGAAACGCGTGAGTATCGTGTAGAAGATACCGGCGCCGAGTGCCAGAGAAATGAGCGCGGTACTCCAAATGTAGCCGTTGAGCGTCGCGACCAGGTTCGCAAAAAACTCTGCGATAGAAGTACCTGATTCCTGCATGCCGTCCCCCTTCGATATTTTTGTTTGCGGCCCGCAGAATAGTATCGCATATGGGGACACTAAGGATGGCTTTCAAGCTGCCGCTTATTCAGGATTCGCGATATAGTGTCGAGAACTGCAGGCTTGGGAGAATGCTATGACTTGGTGGGGTTGGATGGTTCTTGGCGCAGTCTTGCTGGGCGCAGAGCTCTTTGCAATTGACGCGCAGTTTTACCTGGTCTTCCTGGGCATCTCAGCGGCGCTGGTCGGCCTGGCCAGCATGCTCGGTATTGCAATGCCTGAATGGGCCCAGTGGGCCGCATTCGCAACGCTTTCGCTGATATCGTTCTTTACCTTCCGCAAGAGTCTTTACGAGAAGATTCGTGGCGGAGCGGTGGGGTTTCGGGAAAACCTGTCTGGCGACAGCGTCAATATCAAAAAAGATCTTGCGGCCGGCAGTGAATCACGGGTCGAGTTTCGCGGGACCAAGTGGACGGTGCGTAACATAGGCAGTGACACGATCAGCGCCGGATCCAGGGCGCGCGTCGTCAAGGCCGAAGGACTGACGCTGCACGTCGAAGCTGAATAGTCGTAACGAAGGAGAAAATTATGGAATCACTTATTGTTTCGCTTGGGTTTGTCTTTGTTGCGATTATCATCCTGCTCAAGACGGCGGTTGTCGTCCCGCAGCAGAACGGCTATGTCGTCGAGAGGCTCGGCAAATACAGCAAAACGCTGAACGCCGGCTTTCACATTCTGATCCCTTTCCTCGAGCGTATTGCCTACAAACACACGCTCAAGGAGCAGGCTGCAGATATTGCTGAGCAGATCTGTATTACGAAAGACAACGTACAGGTCGGTGTTGACGGCGTTCTTTATATGCAGGTCCTCGATCCCGGCCGTGCCTCGTACGGAATCGGCAACTACATGTTCGCAATCTCGCAGCTCGCGCAGACGACGTTGCGTTCGGAGATTGGCAAGATCGATCTTGATCGCACGTTCGAGGAACGCAGCACGATCAATCAGAACGTGGTTGCGGAGCTCGACAAGGCGTCGGATCCCTGGGGCGTGAAAGTACTGCGCTACGAGATCAAGAACATCAATCCGCCGCAGGATGTCCTGAGCGCGATGGAAAAACAGATGCGCGCCGAACGTGAAAAGCGTGCCGTGATTTTGACGTCGGAAGGTGTTCGTGACGCCAAGATCAACGAGGCCGAGGGCGAGAAGCAACGGGTTGTCAAAGAATCAGAGGCATCCAAGATACTGCAAATTAACGAAGCTCAGGGTGAAGCCGAGGCCATTCTGGCAGTTGCCACAGCGACGGCGGAGGGGCTTCGCAAGGTCGCCAACGCGGTCATCGACCAGGGCGGTCCGGAGGCCATGCAGTTACGCATCGCGGAGCAATATATCGGTGAGTTCGGGAATCTTGCGAAGACCGGCAACACCTTCGTGGTGCCTGCGAATCTCGGTGACCTGACGTCAATGATGGCGCTGGCTACCGATATCGTGAAAGGCAAGAACAAGCTGGCGCCGGCTGAGCAGTAGGCGCCCGCTGTAGAACTGATGTATCGGTCAGGCCTTGCGCCTGACCGATACGACGTTGGGAAGCTGCTCCAGCCTCGTAATCACGGTGCTCAACGTCGGCAAGTCCTTGATCTCGACACTGATATCCATGACGACCTGCATGGACTCCCTGTCTGTATGACTCTTCATGTCCACGACGTTGGCATCGTCGTCGGCCAGTACAGCGGTGATGTCACGAATCAGGCCAGAGCGATCGAATGCGTGCAGGCTGAGATCGACAGGGTAGGCAGCCGCCGAATCCGAATCGCCCCAGCTGATTGCGACGATGCGCTCAGGATGTCGCTGGTTCAGTCCGAGAAAGTTGCCACAGTCCTGGCGGTGAATGCTGACGCCGCGCCCCTGCGTGATGTAGCCGACAATCGCCTCGGGTGGGACGGGTCGGCAACAGCGTGCAAAGTTGCACAGCAGATCGCCGACACCGGTGACAGCAGCCGGGCCGGAATCGTCCGATTTTTTGCGCGCGCGTCGTGGCCGGATTCGCTCTGAAATCTCGGTGCCCCGGATATGCTGCAAAGCCGTCGCAATGGCCGCTGACGTCAGGTCACCAGCACCCAATGCAACGCACAAGGCGTCCGTATCCTTGTGTTTCAGCTGCTTTGCTATGGCTTCTGTCGGTACATCCCGAACATTGAGGCGGCTAATTTCTCGGTCCAGCACTTCGCGGCCCTGACGCATGTGCTGGTCGCGGTCCTGGTGCCGAAACCAGTTGCGAACCTTGGCACGGGCTCTGGCACCGGCCAGGTAGCCCAGTTTCGGGCTAAGCCAGTCGCGACTTGGTTGAGACTGGCTGCCCGTGATGATCTCGATCTGGTCGCCGTTCTGTACCTGGTAGGTGAGCGGTACGATGCGGCCGTTGACCTTGGCACCACGACACCGATGGCCTACCTGGGTATGGACGTGATACGCGAAGTCGAGCGGTGTGGCATACGCCGGCAGCTCGACCACATCGCCTTTGGGGCTGACGGCGTAAACGCGGTCTTCGAAGAAGTCGTCACGGATCTGGTCCAGCAGGTCGGCGCCATCGTCCGCCGGTTCGAGCAGCTGGCGCAGGAAGCGAATTTTCTGGTCGAAGGCTGCCGGCGCACCACCACCTTCCTTGTAGCGCCAGTGAGCGGCTACACCGAGTTCGGCATGCCGGTGCATATCGTGCGTACGAATCTGGATCTCAACTGTCTTGCGTTCCGGTCCGACGACGGCTGTGTGCAGCGACTGATAGTCGTTATCTTTCGGGTTGGCAATGTAATCGTCGAATTCGCCAGGAATGTAAGACCAGAGGTTGTGCACGATACCAAGCGCGGCGTAGCAGTCGCCGACAGTATCGACCAGCAAACGCACTGCCCGGATGTCATACAGCGCCTCGATGCCGCGATCCTTGCGCCGCATTTTGCGGTAAATACTGTAGATGTGCTTCGGGCGCCCGGATATCTCTGCCTTGATGCCTTCTTTCGCCAGTTCCTTGTAGAGAATGCGTTGGAACTGGGTGATGAAGTCAACGCGGTCGGTACGTTTTTCCTGCAGCGTTCGCGCAATTTCCGCGTAGGTGTCGGGCTCGAGGTAGCGGAAAGACAGGTCTTCGAGTTCCCATTTGAGTTGCCAGACACCCAGTCGATTGGCGAGCGGTGCGTATATTTCACGAGTTTCGAGCGCGAGTGCCTCCTGCTCTGCCTTGCCCGCATCCTTTGCCTGACGCAGACGGTGTAGCTGGTCTGCAATGCGTACGAGGACCAGTCGTACGTCAGAAACCACCGCCAGCAGCATCTTGCGCAGCGCTTCGGACTGTTGCACTGCAAGCGCCTCACCCGGCTGCCAGTGGTCAGGCAGGGAGAACTGGTCAAGTTGCTGCAAACCGATAATGAATCGAGATATATCTTTTAAAGCATTGTTTTGTAGAGCATTAGAGCTAATGAATTCGTCGCGATATAGCGGGTAAGCGTAGACTGCTGCCAGGATCGGCTGCGGCAAGCCCAGCGGTTCCACGATGCCGGCGATGGCACGTCCTTCTGCGATACACGCATCGCGGCCATCCCTGGCGGGGAGGGCCTCAAGAAACTCGCAGACGTCTTCGACCACCTCGCCGTTGTCGTTGCGATTGCCGTTATCTGGGGCAGAATTTTCAGCGTCTTTAGCTGACATGGGGATCGGATCTTCTTGTGTGCCGTTCGCGGGATTTCCCGTTATCATACGCGCAGTTTCGGCAGCGCAAACCAGCCGGGACTCACATTGGGCATATTACAAGCAGGAAACTATGGCAGGACACAGTAAGTGGGCGAATATTCAGCACCGCAAGGGCGCCCAGGATAAGAAGCGCGGCAAGCTTTTTACCAAGCTGATTCGCGAAATCACCGTTGCGGCCAAGATGGGCGGCAGCGACATGGATGCCAATCCGCGCCTGCGGCTGGCCGTCGATAAGGCGAAGGCCCAGTCGATGCCGAAAGACAACATCGATCGCGCGGTCAAACGTGGCGCCGGAGAAATGGATGGCGACGACTTCTTCGAAATCCGCTATGAGGGTTACGGCCCCGGCGGCACAGCGGTCATGGTGGATTGCCTGACGGACAACCGGAACCGTACTGTGGCGGAGGTGCGTCATGCCTTTAGCAAGTTTGGCGGTAACCTCGGCGCCGACGGCTCGGTGAACTACCTCTTTAACCAGGTGGGCCAGCTGTTATTCCCTGCGGGAATGGATGAGGAAGCTGTCATGGAAGCAGCGATCGAGGCAGGCGCCGAAGATGTCATTCCGGATGACGAGGGATCGATTGAGGTTCTGACGGCCCCTAATGACTTTGAGCAGGTGCGTGACGCAATGATCGCCTCAGGAATGGAGGCTGAGGATGCCCAGATTACGATGCGCGCTTCCACGAACGCCGAGCTTGGGGTCAAGGAAGCTGGATCAATGATCAAAATGCTCGAAATGCTCGAGGATCTCGACGATGTCCAGGAAGTGTATTCAAACGCTGACATTAGCGAAGAGATACTGGACCAGATTTGACCGACCAACGACGCATACTCGGCATTGACCCAGGCTCACGCCTGACCGGGTTCGGCGTCCTCGATTTCCAGGGCGACACCCCGACCTATGTCACCAGCGGCACCATCAAAAGCCTGGATGGTGGCTTCGCGGACCGGCTGCGCCAGATTTTCGAGTCCGTTGGCGGTATCGTCGCGGAGTTCCGACCCGATATCGTCGCGATCGAGAGCGTCTTCATGCACAAGAACCCCGGTAGCGCCCTGAAACTTGGCCACGCGCGCTCTGCGGCGCTGTGTGCCACGTTTGAGTACGATGTTGAGGTGTTCGAGTACGCACCGCGTGAAATTAAGCAGGCGGTGGTCGGCACCGGGGCTGCGACCAAGGAACAGGTTCAGCACATGGTGGTTTCGATATTGCAGCTGGATGGCACGCCCGCGCCGGATGCTTCGGATGCGCTCGCGGCGGCGCTGTGTCACGGCAACCAGCGCCGTATGCATGCTCAGCTTGGCACCGGCAATCGCATAGCGGGGCTCAGATGATTGGCTCGCTGCGTGGCCGTCTCGCGGCGAAGCACGCACCCCACATCGTTCTGGAGTGCAACGGGGTTGGCTATGAAGTCGAAACGCCCATGTCCACGTTCCTCGACCTGCCTGCAACCGGCGCCGAGTTGTTTCTGCATACCCATCTGCTGGTGCGCGAAGACGCACAAATCCTCTACGGTTTCGCGACCGGTGAGGAGCGTTCGCTGTTTCGGACACTGCTCAAGGTGAACCGAGTCGGCGCCAAGATGGCGCTCGGCGTGCTGTCGGCGATGACGGCAAGCGACTTCCGCCGCTGTGTTGAGTACGAGGATTCAGCCACATTGTCCAAAGTGCCTGGCATCGGCAAGAAGACCGCAGAACGCCTGATCATGGAGATGCGCGACAAGGTCGATCCTGTTGGTGCGCCGTCATTGCCAGGCCAGACTGTCAGTGTTGACGCCAGTGCACGGTCCGAGGCCTTCGACGCGCTCGTTGCCCTTGGCTACAAGGCGAACGAAGTGAGCAAACTGCTCGCCAAGCTCGATATTGAAGATGATTCGGCCGAGGACATTATTCGAAAAGCACTTAAACAGGCGGCCCTGTAATGGCGAATGTGGAGCACGACCGGCTGACGACCGCCGAGTCCGTCGCAGATGACAAGGCCTTCGACCGCGCGATTCGGCCAAAGCAGCTCGTGGATTACGTTGGGCAACCCGGCGTCAAGCAGCAGATGAGCATTTTCATCGAGGCCGCACGTCGCCGCAGCGAAGCGCTGGATCATGTCCTGATTTTCGGGCCACCTGGCCTTGGCAAGACCACGCTCGCGCACATCGTTGCGAACGAGATGGGCGTGAATCTGCGGCAGACATCGGGGCCGGTGCTGGAACGTCCTGGCGATCTCGCGGCAATCCTGACCAACCTCGAGCCGAACGACGTCCTCTTCGTGGATGAGATTCATCGCCTGAGTCCCGTCGTCGAGGAAGTGCTGTACCCGGCCATGGAGGACTTTCAGCTCGACATCCTGATCGGTGAGGGGCCTGCCGCACGCTCGATCAAGCTCGATCTGGCACCGTTTACGCTGGTCGGCGCGACGACACGGGCGGGCTTGCTGACGTCACCACTACGTGATCGGTTCGGCATTGTGCAGCGGCTCGAGTTTTACAGCGCAGACGATCTTGAGGCGATTGCGCGACGTTCTGCCGGGATCCTGAATCTACCTATTGAAGATGAAGGCGCGACGGCGATCGCGACACGTTCGCGCGGCACGCCGCGCATTGCGAACAGGCTGTTGCGGCGAGTCAGGGACTTTGCCGAGGTGGAAGGCGATGGTGTGGTGACAGGGGCTGTAGCGGCCAATGCCATGGATATGCTGCAGGTTGATCCGCATGGATTTGATGCCATGGATCGACGCCTGCTCATGACGATCATAGAGAAGTTTGACGGCGGTCCTGTAGGGGTCGAAAGCCTCGCGGCTGCGATTGGTGAGGAACGCGGTACGATCGAAGACGTGGTGGAGCCCTACCTGATTCAACAGGGGTTTATGATGCGCACTTCGCGCGGCCGCGTGGCTACCAAGAACGCGTATCTGCATTTCGGCCTGGCGCCGCCACAGCCGGCGGGAACCGGGGAATTACCGTTTAGCGATGACTGATGCAAAACCCTTTGAGCTGCCCGTACGCGTTTACTATGAAGACACGGACGCGCAGGGTGTCGTGTACTACGCCAACTACTTTCGCTTCATGGAACGTGCGCGCACTGAGTGGCTGCGCTCGCTGGGTGTCGACATGGTCAGGTTGCAGGAAGAGGAGCGACGTATCTTCGTGGTCGCTGAGGTGCAAACAAAGTTTCATGCGCCGGCGCGCCTGAGCGATAAGCTCATTGTGACAGCCGGACTGCAGGGCCTGACGCGGGTGTCATTCGACATCGAACAGAGAATTTATCGAAACAGCACTGACGGCGACCTGCTGATCAGCGGCATCGTCAAGGCGGCCTATCTGGACGCCGATTCGATGCGGCCGAAACGCGTGCCACCGTCCTTATTTGGGGAATACCAATCATGACTGCAGATCTGACCGTTCTTGGTTTGCTCTTGGGCGCTAGTTTGCCGGTGAAGATCGTGATGTTGCTGCTGGTTGCGGCATCACTGGTCTCCTGGAGCATTATCTTCACCAAGCGGCGCCTGATCCGCCGCACCCAGGACGCATCGGATGAATTCGAAGCGGCGTTCTGGTCGGGCGGCGACCTCAATACGCTGTACCAGAGTGCGTCGCGAGGCAAAGGCGGCAGCATCGGTATGGCCAGCATCTTCGAGTCCGGGTTCCGCGAGTTCAACCGTGCATTGCAGGCGGGCGGGGACACGCCTAACAAGGTCATTGAAGAATGCCGCCGGGCCATGCGCGTCGCACAGATGCGGGAGGTCGACCGGCTTGAACAGAACCTGGCGACGCTCGCAACCATCGGCTCGACCAGCCCCTACGTCGGCCTGTTCGGCACCGTGTGGGGCATCATGGTGGCCTTTATCCAGATCGGCAGCCAGCAGACTGCGACGCTGGCCGTTGTGGCGCCGCCGATCGCGGAAGCGCTGATCGCAACGGCCATGGGCTTGTTTGCGGCGATCCCGGCCGTCATTGCGTACAACCGCTACGCCGACAAGGTCGTCCGACTCGAATACCGTTACGACGGCTTTACGGAAGAATTCTCGAGCATTCTGCACCGGCACGCGCGCGCCAAGCTGGGGAGCTGACATGCCTACTGCACTCAAGAAGCGCAAGCTCATGGGCGAGATCAATGTGGTGCCGTATATCGACGTGATGCTGGTGCTGCTCGTGATCTTCATGGTCACGGCTCCATTATTGACCCAGGGAATAGAGGTCGAGTTGCCTAAAGCCAATGCGGAGCCGATTGAGTCGGTCCCGGACCACGACCCGCTGGTACTCAGCGTCGATGCCGCGGGCAACCTTTACATCAACGCCGGCGATGATGAGGACAAGCCGTCGTCTGGCCAGAAGATTGTCACGATCGTCTCGGTCATCCTCGGTGAAAAACCGCAGACCCCGGTGTTTGTAAAAGCCGACCGTGCGGTTCCTTATGGCAATGTTGTAGGCGCGATGGTGGTGCTGCAGGAGGCCGGTGCGCAGAATATTGGCTTCGTGACCGATCCTCTGGATACCTACCCGATACCGGAGTAAATCGCTGCGTGAGTCGCGACAGCAAAAACCTGGGACCCGTGGGCATGGCATTTGCCCTGCACATCGCTATTTTCGGATCGATGGTGGTGGCGTTCGACTATGCGCGTCCCGTGCCCTTTACGCCCCTTGCCGTGCAGGCCACGCTGGTGCAGGAGATCCCCGATACGACACCGTTGCCGCCGCCCAGGGTGGAGCCCGAGCCCGAGCCTGAACCTGAGCCAGAACCAGAGCCGGTCATCGAGCAAGCGGAGCCGGAGCCTGATAACAGCGAGGAGCTGAGGCGCCAGGCCGAGGAGGAAAAACGCCGCCTCGACGCGTTACTCGAACAAAAACGCCTGGATGAGCTCAAGAAGAAAGAAGAAGCGGAACGTAAACAGCGCGAGCGCGACGAAGCCGAGCGCCAGAAGCGCGAGGAAGAGGAAAAGGAGCGCAAGCGTGTTGAGGCCGAGAAGAAACGGCAGGAAGATATTCGACGCCAGCGCGAGGAGAATGAACGCCTGCGCCGCGAACTGGAGGCTGAGCAGCGGCAAGCAGAGATCGATGATGAGTCTGAGCGTTTGGCCGCCGTCGATGCGGGTGAACTGGCCGTCTATACAGCGATGATCCAGCAGAAAATCTATCGAAACCTGAGCTTGCCGGCCAGTGCTACGGATGATTTGAAATGCTCGGTACGCGTGCGCCAGAATCGGGGCGGTGACGTACTTGGCATTACTTTTCTTAGTTGTAACGGGGACGAAATCGTGAAACGCTCAATCGAGGCCGCGATCTTCAAGTCGTCCCCGCTGCCGCAGCCACCCACACCAAATCTGTTTGATCCCAACATATTGCTAAACTTAACCAAGCAGCAATAGGTCAGACCAACGAACCATTGAGGATATAGTGCTGAACAAATTCAAAATCGCAGTGGGCATGCTCTTCATCGTGTCCGGGGCCGCGCACGCGGAACTCGTCATTGATGTGCAGGGTGTGGCGCAACCTACGCCCGTGGCTATCGTGCCGTTCGGCTGGGAAGGCGATGCGGCCGAGATGCCGCTTGATGTCGTCAAGGTGATTAATGACGATCTGCGCCGCAGCGGGCGTTTCGCCCCGGTTGGCGAAGAGAAAATGCTGCAGAAGCCGACGGATGGTGCTGACGTCGATTTCCAGGACTGGAGTTTCGTCGGGGTCGAGGCCGTCGTTGTCGGTAAAGTCATTCAGACCGGGGACAACGCCTACACGTTGCAGTTCCAGCTGTTCGATGTCTTTGGACGTCGGCAACTGGTCGGATACCGCATGCCAGCGAGTCGCGGCACGATGCGCGGCGCGGCCCATCGCATAGCCGACATGATCTACGAGAAGCTCACCGGTATCAAAGGCGTCTTCGGCACCAAGGTGGCCTACGTTACGGCCAAGCGCGAGGGAGAAGGGCGTCTCTATTCCCTGATCGTCTCGGACCAGGACGGCTTTAACGAACACACGATCATGGAAAGTGCGGATCCGATCATGTCGCCAGCGTGGTCGCCCGACAGCCGCCAGCTTGCTTACGTGTCCTTCGAAGGCAATCAGTCGTCCATTTTCGTGCAGACGCTGCGGACGGGTAACCGTTTCAAGGTGTCCTCCAAGCCGGGAATCAACGGCGCACCTTCATTCTCGCCCGACGGCCGTAAGCTCGTGGTCACGCTGGGCGGCGTGGACGGTAATCTCGACATCTACGTGATGGACATCAATTCGCGGAACACAACGCGTCTCACGACGCATAGAGCGATCGATACCGAGGGTACCTGGTCGCCGGACAGTCGTTACATCTATTTCACGTCGGATCGCAGTGGTGGTCCGCAGGTCTATCGCGTCAGCGCGAACGGTGGAACACCCGAGCGTGTGACGTTCGAGGGGAGTTATAATGCGCGACCGCGCCTGTCGCCGGATGGCAAGCGACTGGCAATGGTCCACAACGATCGGGGTAATTACCGTATTGCGGTCATGAATCTCGAACGAAAGGACCTGCTGGTGCTGTCGAGCGGGCGTCAGGATGAGAGTCCCAGCTTCGCGCCAAACAGCGATATCCTGATCTATGCGACACGGCAGGGCAGAGATGGCGTACTGGAGACGGTTTCGGCCGACGGCCTGATTCGCCAGAAGATGGCATCACGGGCAGGAGGGGATGTCCGGGAGCCGGTTTGGTCACCGTTCCCACGGTTTTAATAATTGACATTTACTAAGTATTTTAATTCATTGATTTTACTTCGCTTTAAAGGCACACAAAGGGTTTCATGATGTCTTACTACAAACTATTTGCACTGGCGGCAGCCTCCTTCGTACTGGCGGGTTGCTCACAGAACACGATTCCGGACCCGGATCCGACCGATACGACGTACCCGGGCGATGCCGGGGCTTCGACAGACGGCATGGACGGCAGCGACACCTACGGCGGCGAAGAGATCCCTTGGGAGGATCCATCAGCCGGCGAGCTCACGATGGTCATTTATTTCGATTTTGATTCGTCCGAGGTCCGTGCAGCGGATCAGGACGTTGTCTCGCGCCACGCGATGCAGCTTGGCAGCGGTGGCAGCGTGCGCCTCGAGGGGCATGCCGACGAGCGCGGATCGCGTGAATACAATATCGGCCTGGGTGAGCGTCGTGCGCAGGCGGTACGTCAGATGTTGCTCATCCAGGGCGTCTCGGCCGATCAGATCTCGACGGTGAGTTTCGGCGAGGAGCGTCCGGTCGGTTTCGGCAGTTCCGAAGCGGACTACGCGCAGAATCGGCGCGTCGAGTTCAAGTACTCGAACTGACCGATGGCCAGATCTTCGAAAACGCTACTGTTACTGGTAGCCCTTGCCGCGCTCGGTGGCTGCGAATTGTTGCAGCCGCCGGGTGAGGACCCGGTTCTCGCAAAACTGAACGAGCTTGAGCGCCGCATGCAGACGATCGAGCGGGTCGTCCAGAACCAGAGCCTCGTGAATCTGACGCAGCAGGTTAGTTCGCTTGAGAGAAGCGACGCTGAAGTGCAGGGGCGCATTGAAGAACTCGAGCACAACTCGGCAACCACTGCCGACCGGCAACGCCAGCTGTACGCCGACCTCGATGCACGGATCCAGGGGCTTGAGACCGCCGTTCAGGCTAGCAATACGCGTGGGGTTATGGACGGCGGGAGTCTGTCGCCGGGACAATTACCTGTGCCCGGTGGTTCGGATCGCGACAACTACCAGGCGGCCTTTGAGCTGCTCAAGCAGCAGCGTTATGAGCCCGCTGCCATGGCGTTCCAGCAGTTCCTGGTGACGTTCCCGGACAGTGAGCTCGCGGACAACGCTCAGTACTGGCTCGCGGAGTCGCACTATGTGACGCAGAAGTTCAACGAGGCCCTGGCCGAGTTTGGCGTTGTGATTTCAAGGTTTCCGCAGTCTCGCAAAATACCCGATGCTTTGCTGAAGATGGGCTACTGCAGCTATGAGTTAAAAGATTGGGCAGCAGCCAGGGATGCGCTGACGCGCGTTCAGGAAGACTACCCGGAAACAACCGCGGCCAGACTGGCCGGGCAGCGACTCTCTCGAATGGAGGAGGAAGGCGTCTAGGCGTTGACGGGCCGGATATATCCGGTATGATGCCGCCGCATTCCGGCCTGTTCTGGTCGGATTCCCAAGGCGGGGGTATAGCTCAGTTGGTAGAGCATCGGCCTTTTAAGCCGCTGGTCCCAGGTTCGAGTCCTGGTGCCCCCACCACTTTTCCAGCAGTTTCATTTAAAACAGCAGACGCAGGCCTTGCGTGCCGTTATCATGCACGCTTTTGTTTACAGGGCGTTGGGAAAAGTGTCGGAAAACGGTTGGAAAATCCACAAGTTTGGCGGCAGCAGCCTGGCTGATGCGGCCTGTTTTCAACGCGTAGCCGGCATCATCATGGCCCTGCCTGAGACGCGACTGGGTGTCGTGGTTTCGGCAATGGGCGGCATGACCGATGGCTTGCTTAATCTGGCCACACTCGCCGAACAGGATAATTCTGCCTTCGACGCCGAGCTCAATACGATCGGCGAGCGCTACGCAGCGACCGCGAAAGAGCTATTACGCGGCGATGCGCTGGTTCCCGTGCTGGATGCCTGGGGCAAAGATGCTGACGATGTCAGGGATGTGCTGAAGGCCGTCGCGCTGGTCAAGTCGGCGCCACAGCGAAGTCGCGATGTCGTTGCCGGCTATGGCGAGATCTGGTCGGCACGACTGCTGGCAGCCTACCTCGCACAGGAGGCGCCAGGGCGCGGCGGAACGTGGATCGACGCGCGAGAGGTCGTAACGGTCAACGAAAACGAACTTGGCCCCGCGGTTCTCTGGAGTAAATCGCAGGCCCGCTTTGATAATGTGATCGCGGCTGACTTCGCGGGCATCGCCGTGATCACCGGGTTCATCGCGTCAGATGAAGAAGGGCTGCAAACGACGCTCGGGCGCAACGGCAGCGATTTTTCAGCCGCAATTTTTGCGGCGCTCGCTAACGCGACCGAATTGACGATCTGGAGCGACGTTGACGGCGTCATGAGCGCGGACCCGAACCGGGTTCCCGAAGCACAGGTCATTGGCAGGCTTTCATATAACGAGGCGATGGAGTTGGCGTACTTCGGTACGGCCGTGATCCATCCGCAGACGATGGGCCCCGCGATCAGTAATGGCATTCCCGTTCGCATCCGTAACAGTCATAACCCGGCGCATCCGGGCAGCCTGATCGGCCCTGACTCCGAGGTGACGAATAACATCAAGGGGATTACCGCGATCGGCGGTATGGCGCTACTGAATCTCGAGGGCTCTGGCATGATCGGCGTGCCCGGCACGGCGGATCGCCTGTTTGGCTCACTGAAAAGCGCTGGTGTATCCGTGACGCTGATTTCTCAGGCCAGTTCGGAGCACTCTATCTGCCTCGCGCTGCCGGAGGATTCCGCGGAGCGTGCGCGGGACGTCGTAAGAGCGGCCTTTAACGACGAGCTCGAAAGCGGGCAGATCAACAGCGTGGATATCACGATCGGGCAGAGCATCGTGGCCGTGGTCGGCGACGGCATGGAAGGTACGCCAGGTATCGCGGCGAAGTTTTTTGGCGCCCTCGCTCGATCCGGCATCAACGTTCGGGCAATCGCACAGGGTTCATCCGAGAGAAATATCTCCGCCGTTGTCGATGGGGACGATGTCACGCGAGCGCTGCGTGCCGTGCACTCGGGCTTCTACCTGTCACACAAAACGCTGTCCGTCGGGTTGATTGGTCCAGGTACCGTCGGTGCGGCATTCCTGCGCCAATTGGAGAAACAGAGCGAACGACTCGCGAACGACTTCAATCTCGATCTTCGTGTACGAGCGATAGCCCGTTCACAGACGATGCTGCTGGGCGAAAAGCGCATAGAGCTTTCTACCTGGGAAGATGAATTCGCGGACAGGGCGATCGAAACCGACCTCCGGAAGTTCGAAGAATGCGTTAATTCCGAACATCTCCCGCATGCCGTCATCATTGACTGCACCTCAAGCGAGTACATTGCATCGCAGTACGCTGGCTGGTTGTCGCGCGGTATACACGTCATCACACCGAACAAGAAGGCATTCAGCAGCTCCTACGAGGACTACCGGGCGCTGCAAGCTGCCGCGGACGAGGGCAGCTCACATTATTTTTACGAAACAACCGTTGGTGCGGCATTGCCCGTAATCAGCACATTGTGTGATCTGATCTACACGGGAGACGACGTGCGGTCGGTGCGGGGAATCTTCTCTGGCACACTCGCATACCTGTTCAACGTGTACGATGGCACGACACCATTTTCCGAGATCGTTCGCGCGGCAAAGGAGAGTGGCTACACCGAGCCCGATCCGCGCGACGATCTCTCGGGAATGGACGTGGCTCGCAAGTTGACGATTCTTGCCCGTGAGCTGGGTCTCGACCTGGAGATTGGTGATTTCCCGGTGCGCAGCCTGGTACCTGAAGCGTTGCGGGACTGTTCTATCGAAGAGTTCCTCGAGAAGCTGTCGGATTACGACGACGAAATCGATGCGCTCTACAGGCAGGCGTCGGCTGAAAACAAGCAGCTGCGATACATTGCAACGCTCGATGCCAGAGGCACGGCATCTGTAGGCCTTGAAGCCGTTGAAAAAGATCATCCGTTCTGCAATATCAATTTGACTGACAATATCGTGCAGTTTGAGTCAGAGCGCTATTCGGCCAACCCTTTGGTAATTCAGGGCCCGGGTGCGGGGCCCGAAGTAACCGCGGGAGGTGTATTCTCAGACCTGTTGCGACTGGCAACCTATCTCAGTAAAGGTATGGGCTATGTCTGACTGGGTTACTGCGTTTGCGCCTGCCTCGATCGGCAATGTTGCGGTGGGTTTCGACATGCTGGGGCTGGCCCTCAAGGGTGCCGGTGATCGCGTGCACGCACGGCGAACGGACAGTGCCAGCGTCACCGTGGCCGAGGTTCGTGGGCTCGACGGCGAGCTGCATCCTTACCTGTCCACCGATGCGAAAGCGAACACCGCGTCGATTGCCGCACAGGCGTTCTGGGACAGGCACGGTGATAGCGACGGTGTCGAACTGAAAGTTCATAAGGGCGTTCCACTGCAGTCGGGCATGGGAAGTTCAGCGGCGTCGGCGGTTGCCGCGGTCGTCGCAGTGAATGGACTGCTGGCCGAACCCCTTCCGGTTACTGACCTGCTTGAATTCGCGCTCGTCGGCGAGAAGTTTGCCAGTGGCGGCCTGCATGCCGATAACGTGGCGCCCAGTTTGCTCGGGGGCCTTATTCTGTGCCCGCAGGTTTTGCTGCCCGATGTCTATTCCCTGCCGGTACCCGATGGCGTCAGTGCCGTTTTGTTGCACCCGGACCTGCAGGTCAATACAGCGCAGGCTCGTCGCGGACTGGCTAAAGGTTATTCCATGCAGCAATGGTTGGAGCAGCAGGGGTTGCTGGCCGGATTCATCGCTGCATGCGCTGCGAGCGACATCGATTTGATCGGCAAGACCTTGCGCGATGTGATCATCGAACCGCAGCGTTCTGCCGCCGTGCCGTGTTTTGACAAGGTCAAGGCGGCGGCCCAGAAGCGCGGCGCACTGGGTTGCAGCCTGTCCGGAAGCGGCCCGAGTATCTTTGCCCTTAGCGCCAGTGGTGATGCACGCAACATTGCATCGGCGATGGAGCAGGCCTGTCGGACCCAGGGCATAGGATGCCAGTCCTGGGTTAGTCCGATGACGGCCCCCGGTGCACGTATCGAGAGCGCCTGATGCAGTACTTCAGCACACGCGGTGCCGGGCCGGTTTCACTTGATGACGCGCTGCGGCTCGGAATCGCATCTGACGGTGGCCTGTTCCTGCCTGAAGCACTGCCTCGCTTCGATGTTGCGAATTTCGATAGTGCGGAAACGATTCCTGAGGTTGCCGAGGTACTGTTGCGGCCATTTTTCGATGGCTCTGAGCTGGCCGGCGATCTGGATGCAATACTGGCCGAAACATTCAGTTTTCCGATTCCTGCGACGGCCTTGCCCGTAGCAGGTCATGATGTGTCATTGCTCGAGCTCTACCACGGGCCGACGGTTGCGTTTAAGGACGTGGGTGCTGGTTTTCTCGCGGCCTGCCTCTCACGTCTTGAAGGAAATATCGAGAATCCACTCACGATCCTCGTGGCAACGTCCGGTGATACCGGCGGTGCAGTCGCCGCAGCTTTTGATGAACGACCCGGCATGCGGGTGGTTGTCCTGTTCCCCGACGGCCGCGTATCGGAACGCCAGGCTCACCAGCTGTGTTGCTGGAGCGACAACGTCCTGTCGCTGAAGGTGAAAGGGTCGTTCGACGACTGCCAGGCCCTGGTCAAAGGCGCGATGGCGGATCCCGATTTGAACACCGCGCATCGATTCAGTTCGGCGAACAGCATTAACATCGGCCGCCTGTTGCCGCAGAGTACCTACTATGCGGACGCGAGCCTCCGGCATTTCAGGCGCACCGGCAAGCGGCCCGGTTTCATAATTCCGACGGGTAACCTCGGCAATGCGTTCGCCTGCATCATGGCGCGGGAGATGGGGCTTCCCATCGGCCCTGTTATTCTGGCCACAAACGCGAATCGCACAATCGCCGATTACTTCGAGACGCTTGAGTGGTTACCGCGCGCGAGCTTGCAGACCCTGGCATCGGCGATGGATGTCGGTGATCCGAGCAATATGGAGCGCCTGCGGCACCTGGTGGGTGAAGCCGATGTGCTGCGCGAGCAGGTGGGCATTGTCTCGGTTAGCGACGAGCAGATCGAGACGTCTATCCGCCAGGACTTTGCTGAGTTCGGATTCGCGACCTGTCCGCATACGGCGACGGCGACGCATACTTACCGGCAGCTTGATGCGGGTCTCGCTGATGGCCACGACTGGATTCTCGTGGCGACCGCGCATCCCGCAAAGTTCGAGACCATCGTGGAACCCCTTATAGGTGGGCCTGTTCCGGTTCCGGAGGAGCTGGATGCGCTACTATCCCGACCGGCACACTCGGTGTCGATAGGGCCAACGCTCGCGTCTCTTGCTAAAGTGCTCGGATGACGAACTTCGAAGGATCCCCCTGGTTACTGCCGCTTGCTGCAATCGGTGCATTGCTGCTGCTCTGGTTGGTCTACAGACGTTTTTTCGCCCATGGCGGTTCCCTCGAGAAAGCGCTTGCGGCGATTGGCTTTGATCACATTAATGCGCTGGTTATTCCAAATGCCGACGAAGGCGAGATCCAGATCGACAAGCTGATCCTGACATCACAGGGACTGTTGATTCTCGAGGTCAAGGATGTGCAGGGCGTGGTCTTCGGCAGTGACAAGATGCAGGACTGGACGGTCATTGCGGCGGATCGGCGCTACACGTTCCCGAATCCGCAGCCATCGCTGTATGACCGGATTGCTGCCGTGCGGCAGATTGTCCGACAGGTGCCGGTTTCCGGTCGCGTCGTCTTCCTGGATGGTGCTGAATTCACCAAGGGCGTTCCTGACCTGGTATGCAATCTGGAAGAGTTAGTCGCTGAGTTTGGTGAGCCCGATAAGGCAGCCGCCAAGTTTAAGGTCGAGGCATTCCGGCCTCACTGGGAGCTTATTCAGAAGGCGGCAGAGCAAAGAAGCGGGTCGCATTCTCGGTTGTAATCCGGGCGACATGTTCGACGTCCTGGCCACGAGCTTCCGCCACAACTCGAAGAACCTCTGGCAGGTATGCGGGCTCGTTGCGCCGTGTCTTCGGCTTTGGATGAATGGTGCGCGGCAGCAGGTAGGGCGCGTCCGTTTCGATCAACAGTTTGTCGTCAGGCACGATCGACACGATGTCGTGCAGGTGTTTACCGCGGCGTTCGTCGCAAATCCAGCCCGTGATACCGATATAGAGTCCAAGGTCGACATACTCCCGCAGTGATTCGTGCTCCCCGGTAAAGCAATGCGCGACCGCGCGCGAAAGGTTCGGAAGAAAATACTCCAGGACGTCGATGAAGTCGTCGTGAGCGTCCCGCTGATGCAGGAATACCGGAAACCCGGTTTCCTTTGCGATCTGGAGCTGGCGTCTGAACGCATCAAGCTGTGCATCGCGCGGGGAGAAATTTCGAAAATAATCGAGGCCGCATTCGCCAACTGCGACGACAACGTCCTTCGCGAGCAACGAACGAATAAGCGCATCGCTTTCATCGGTGTAGTCGGACGCGTGGTGCGGGTGCACGCCAGCGGTGGAAAACAGGATGCCGTTGCTGGTTTCTGCCAGTGCGGCCGCGCGCCTATTACTGTCATCGCTGCTGCCGGTGACGACAATTCTGGCGACGCCCGCATCGGCCGCACGCTGCAGTACCTCGTCACGATCGTCATCGAAACTGTCATGCGCCAGGTTGGCGCCAATATCAATCAGTGAATGGTTCATGGCTCAATATTGTTCCCAGCGGAAAATCCAGGCACCGACGGCGAGAAACACGGCGCTCAACAGCAACATTGCCCCCATACTCGGCGCGACGTCGGTAAAGGTCGCGCCATCGAGTATTACCGCGCGTGCTGCCTTCAGGACGTGTGTCAGTGGAAAGACCTGCGAAATGGTTTGTATGGTGTCACCGGTGCCCTCAAGTGAAAACCAGACGCCCGACAGCATCATCATTGGCCAGTTGATCAGGTTGAGGAGGCCGCCGGCGAGTTCCTCGCTGGTCACGCGCGCCGACACAACCAGTCCGAGTGAGATCATCGAAATCGCTCCCACGAGACCCACGATAAACAACGTGACGTAGCTGCCTTCCATGCGCGTGTCGAGCAGCACATGCGTGCCCGTGTATACCACGGTCGTAATCAACATGATCAGCACCATGCGTGACGCAACCTGCGCCGTAATGAATTCGAGCGACGTAAGTGGCGTCGCACGCAGGCGCTTCAGGAAACCATTCTTGCGATAACGAACGATCACATAGCCAACGCCAAACAGACAGCTGAACATCATATTCATGCCGAGGATGCCGGGCAGAATCCAGTCGGCATAGCGCACGGGTTTGCCGGCTACCTGTTCCTTGATGACGTTGCTGGTTGAAGTTGATGCGGACTGCAACAGGGCAAATTCCAGGAAATAGCCTTTGGTTGCGGTCGGGTTGATCCAGTAGCGAGTCGGTGGCCCAACCTCGACCAGCAGATCGAGTTGATGCCGTTCGACCTTCAACATCGCGTCCTCGATATTGGCGTAGGGGACAAAGCGGACGTACCGCGTCTCCAGGAACGGATGTACTGACGTGTCGATTTGGGCTTCGGCCTGCAGGACGCCGACTGTGTACTCGTCGCGTTGCCCATCGAACGCGTACGACAGGCCGAACACGAGAGCGACGGGCAGCAGTAGATTCCAGGCAAGCGACGAACGGTCGCGAACAAATTCACGATTGCGGGCGACGAAAATGGCGTAGATGCGTTTGAACATGATCAGGCGCGCAACGAGTGGCCAGTCAGGTCGAGGAACAGATCCTCGAGGTTTGGACGTCTGATCTCACCATGCGACAGGTTGATCAACTGGTCGCCATAGCGGGCGTGGAGGAGTTTTTCGGGTGATCCATGCGTAAGGATCTTGCCTTCGTCCATGATGGCAATGTCGTCGCACAGTACCTGGGCTTCGTCCATGTAATGCGTCGTCAGCACGATCGTTGCGCCGTCAGCACGAATACTCTGCACCAGTTCCCAGAAGTTGCGGCGTGCCTGCGGGTCGAGGCCGGTTGTCGGCTCATCGAGAAAGATCAGGCGCGGACGATTGACGAGCGCAACGGCGAGCAACAGACGCTGGCGCTGGCCACCCGATAGCTTACGGTTGTCGCGATCGAGCAGGTCGCCCAGCGAGCACTGTTCAATAATGTCGTCGATGTTGGCCTGGCGATCATAGAGCGAGCGAAACATCTGGATGGTTTCCCGGACGGTCAGGTAGTCCTGCAGGGCCGTATTCTGGAACTGGATGCCGGCCTCCTGCCGAAACTTCGAGCCGGCGATCTCGCCGTAGTAATAGACCTCGCCCGAGGTTGCGCCGATGACGCCCTCGATGATTTCAACGGTCGTTGTCTTGCCGGCACCGTTTGGGCCCAGGAGACCAAAACAGATGCCTTCGGGCACCTTGAAACTGACACCGTCCACGGCCCGCAAGCCGGGATAGTCCTTGACGAGGTTGCGGGCCTCGAGGGCGATTTGGCGGGAGTCATCCATGCGGGGAAGGGTACCGGAGCGGCCGTCTCGCAGCCAGCTTGCAACCATATGGCGATTAGCGGTATCTAACTGACAGGAACACAAGCTACGGGTAGAAAAAAATGGCCAAATTTGTGACAAAGACGGCGTTTACGGTTGGATTGCTTGTTCTACTGATGGCGGTGCCCGCGATGGCTGCATCCATCAACAAGAGCGTAAAGATCGGTGCCGGAGAAGAGTCGGACGGTGCATCCTCGATCAACGGCAGTATTTCGGTTGGCGACAATGCCATCGTCACTGGTAACCTGAAGACCGTTAACGGGTCGATTCGCGTCGATGCAGGCGCGAGCATTGAGAAGGCGAGCACCGTCAACGGTGGGCTCCGGCTTTCTGATGACGTAAAGGCAGAGAGCCTTTCGACCGTCAATGGCAGCATCAATGTTGGCGAAAACGGGGCTATCGATGGTGAGATCAGCGCCGTGAACGGCAGGATATCTGTGGGTAACGGATCCACTGTCAGCGATAGTGTTGGCAATGTGAATGGCCAGATCGAGCTGGCGGGGGCCCAAGTGGGTGGCGACCTGACAACGGTTAACGGAGACATCGAGCTCTCCGAGGGGACGGTCATCAAGGGTGACCTCGTTGTCGAAGAGCCGAGCGGCTGGAAGTGGGGCAAGGAGAAGAGCCGCAAACCCCGCATCGTAATCGGGCCAGGATCACGCGTGGAGGGGACGATCCGTCTCGAGCGCGAGGTAGAACTGTTCATATCCGAGTCGGCTGAGGTAGGCGAGGTCACAGGCGAGATGAGCCTGGACGATGCCGTTCGCTTCAGCGGCGAGAGCCCCTGATATCCCGTAGAATGGTTGCCGTGCAGACGGCAGCCACCCAGTTACCGCTTTTTGCGGACGTTGAAGAGCCCGACACCATGTCGGGCTTTTCTGTGCGCGAGAGTGCGCGAGCCAAGCGCCTGTCGATCAAGGTGTTTCCCCGCGGGCGCGTGGAGGTTGTGGTGCCGAAACGTACCCGCCCGGCGGAAGTGCAGGAATTCGTCGAGGCGCACCGCGACTGGATTCGAAAAGCTCGCGCCTCGTTTGCCGCTGAGCATCCCCCTGAACCCTTCGCCTTGCCCGTCAGTATCGAACTACCAGGCATCGACCGACGCTTCTGCGTTCGTTACGAGCGTGCCGACGGGAGTAAGGCCGTGCGCTACAGAGTGCGCGGGAATACCGTGATTCTGGCTGGCGGTACCGGCGACGATGCGCAGTGCGTGATCGCGTTGAAGCGCTGGCTTATCGCGCTCGGTAAAAAAGAGATGCTGCCGAGATTACGGGCCCTGTCTGCAGAGACCGGTAACGCCTTTAAAACCATGCATGTCCGCGGTCAGCGGACGTGCTGGGGCAGTCACTCGAGTACCGGCACGATCAGTCTGAACTACTGCCTCATGTTTCTTGACCCGCAGCATTTGCGCTACGTGATGATCCATGAGCTGTGTCATGCACGGCACATGAATCATTCGCAACGCTTCTGGCGATTGGTCGGCCGTTACGAAGCTTCTTACAGACGGCTGGACAAGGATCTGAACCACAGTTGGAAGCGCATTCCAACATGGGTCGGGATATACTAGGGCAAGTCTGAACTTAGTACCGCCAAACGGTCCAACTTAGCGTGAATCCTGCCAGCCGCCACATTTGCCTCGTTGTCATCCTGGGACTACTCATCGGACACACCAGCATCGCTGTCCATGCTGCAACCCATGTGACGGGCGATAGTAACCAGTGTGAATTCTGCCTCGCCTACGGCCACTCAGCGGATACCGTAGAGACCACTCATGAGTACAGAGCTCCGGATACCGGTGGCGAGCGCCTGGCAGCCCCCGGTACTCCGACTTCGGAGATACCGTCTGTGAGGCCGTATCGCCCAAGGGACCCGCCGTTGACTGACTGAAAAGCACGAACATTCCTTTTTCTAGTTTGATCAATGGGAGGGCGATGCGATGCGTATCGTTTCTTTACCAGGCGCGCTGATCGCGCTGACTTTATTCGCTCCTGCTGCCGGTGCGGCGGAGGACAATGACATCGAATTACTGCGTGCTGCTATCGACGAGCTGCGCGCGGACTACGACGATCGTATCGCGGAACTCGAACGTCGACTTGCCGTCGCGGAACAAAATGCCGCACAGGCCGGCTATGCAGCCCAGTCAACATCGCTTCCGCAGGCACAAAGCAGCGGCAATGCGGCCTTCAATCCGGCCATTGGCGTCGTATTCCAGGGCACATTGTGGGGCGTCGATGGGCCAGGCGTTGAGAGCGAAGGGTTCGCGGTCGGTGAGACGGAGCTCATCATGAATGCCAACGTCGACGACAAGTTCGCGGCTTACCTGACAGCGGCGCTTGCCTTCGAGGATGGTGCGTCTGAACTGGAGATCGAGGAAGCGTGGGTTGAAACGACCGCCTTGCCTGCGGGTTTCGGCGCGCGCTTCGGGCGTATTGCATCGGACTTCGGATACCTGAATGCCAAGCATTCGCATCAATGGGATTTCGCGGATCTGCCGCTCCCGTACCAGGCGTTCTTTGACGGTCGTTACATGGATAACGGCGTCCGCCTGACCTGGCTCGCGCCGACCGATCTATACATGGAGCTGGGTGGAGAGATCCTCCAGGGCGAGGGCGACCCCTCCGGCCTGGCGGCGAGTACCCTGTTTGCCAACGTCGGTGGAGACGTCGGGTCCGGGGGTAGCTGGCTGGCCGGGGCCTCGTACCTCGAGCGCGACACTATGGCGTCGCTCACCGGTGCGCACTTCGTCTGGAAGTGGTCGCCTGACGGTAACTGGAAGGACCGAAACCTCATCTTCCAGACGGAGTACTTCGACTATGGCGATATTGGCATCGACGGCGGCTGGTATGCGCAGGCCGTTTACCAGCCTTTCGAACGCTGGCGTTTCGGGGCACGCGCGGACGGCCTGCAGACTGATGCAGACGATCCACGGCGCTACAGTGTCATGTTCGACTGGTCGAACAGCGAGTTCAGCCGCTTGCGTATGCAGTTTACTCAGGATCAAACCGGGGTAGAGAATCGCAATGAATGGGGGCTACAGTATATCCACAGCATCGGCGCCCATGGCGCGCATTCATTCTAGGAAAGTGTCATGAACAAGCTGATCACAGCAGTCATCCTGTGCACGCTGCCTTTCGCTGTGCATGCCGAGACCCGCGTATTCGCATGCGAGGCTGAGTGGGCGGCACTGGCGGACGAAATCGGCGGGGACCTGGTCGACAGCTTCAGCGCGACGACAGCGCTGCAGGATCCGCACTACATCCAGGCAAGACCCAGTCTGATCGCAAAGGTGCGTAACGCGGACCTCGTCATCTGCAGCGGCGCACAACTGGAGATCGGCTGGTTGCCCGCGCTCCTGCAAAAGGCGAACAATCGCAAGGTTTTGCCGGGCACGGATGGCTATATGGAGGCCAGCAGTTTCGTCCTTCGCGTCGGTGCTACGGCCAATGTGGACCGCAGCAAAGGCGATATCCACCCGCAAGGTAATCCGCACATCCAGGTGAACCCGCATAACATGATGGATGTAGCACGCGCGCTAAGTGCCAGACTGTCAAAGCTTAATCCTGATAATACAAACATTTATGATGAGAACTTAAATAATTTTCTCGTTAAATGGGAGGCCTCGATGGCGCGCTGGGAAGCGGCGGCGGCGAGCCTGAGAGGTAAGCGGGCGATAACGCATCACAAATCATGGGTGTACCTTCTCGACTGGCTCGGCATTGAGGAGGTCGCAAACCTCGAGGCGGTTCCGGGCTTGCCACCAACGGCCGCCCACCTGAGTCAGCTGACGTCACAATTCTCGGAAGGCGGGGCGGACGTGATTATTCGCGCGCCTTATCAACATGGAAAATCGTCGGAGTGGCTGTCCGAACGGACCAGCATTCCGGCCATTGTGCTGCCCTTGACCGTGGGTGGCACCGACGGTGCGACGGATCTTTTCTCACTGTTCGACGACATTATCCTGCGCCTCACAGAGGCGATGGACGATGCCTGATTTCATTGACTGGACCATTATCGGGCCAGCATTTGCTGCGGGCTTGCTGGTGTTGAGTACGCACGTGCCGCTCGGTCAGGAAGTGTTGAAGCGAGGCATCATCTTTATCGATCTGGCGATCGCACAAGTCGCCGGCCTGGGTGTGATTGCTGCCTACGCAATGGATTGGGACCATGACGGTATCGAGGTGCAGCTTGCGGCGGTGAGTGCCGCGCTGCTGGCTGCCGCAGGCCTGAGCTGGACCGAAAAACGCTGGCCGGCTATTCAGGAACCGCTGATCGGAATCCTGTTCATCCTCGCAGCGACCGGCGGCATCCTGCTGCTGGCTGGCAACCCGCACGGTAGTGAGCATCTCAAGGAACTGCTGGTCGGCCAGATTCTGTGGCAAACGTGGTCTTCGTTATTGCCGATTGCCGTGCTGTCCGCCATGGTACTGGGAGCGTGGTTCTGGTTTGGCGCACGAGCCAGGGCCATCAATTTCTACCCGATATTTGCGATAGTGGTGACGGCTTCGGTACAAATTGTGGGTATCTACCTCGTATTCGCAAGCCTCATCATTCCGGCCTTGGCAACCACGGGTATCCGGCGCGGTAATCGGCTGGTCGCCGGCTACGTCGTCGGTGGCGTCGCCTATCTGCTGGGCATCATCCTATCACTGGTGCTCGATCTTCCCACCGGCGCCGTCATCGTCTGGAGTATGGCAGCCGTCGCACTGTTGGCCGGTCTCGTCATGTCTGACAAGGGTCGGGCTCCATAAGGGTCACCGGCCGAACGTAACCTGCACGCCGGCATACGCGGCACGCCCCGGCGTGTTGTAGCCGTAAACCTGCTCATAGTCCGTATCGAGCAGATTGCTTGCACGGGCGAATATTTTGGTGCTTTCCGTAATGCGGTACTGGGCCGTGAGGTCCGCGAGCCAGTGGTTACCCAGCGTCACGACCTCAGGAGGATTCGGCCATGGGGGGAAGAAAGTGTCGGTGCGGGTACCGCCGTAGGCGGCGGTAAGGGCAATTCGCCCCTGGCCATCCTTGAATCCATAGTCAAATTCGACGTGCCCGGAGTGGCGCGGACGTCGGACCTCACGCAGGTTTTCAGACGTAGAATCAATATAGGTGTAGCTCGCATTCAGGCCCAGGTGCTCGGATACGTCCCAGCGGGCGGCAAGCTCAAGGCCTTCGCGCTTGCTTGTTCCGGGCATGTTCTCTGCCGTTGACAGGAACGTAACAGGATCAAATACGAAACCATTGATCTCGTTTTCGAGATCCTGTTTGAACAGGCTTAGCTGGACGTTTAGTGCGTCACTCACCTGGCGTTCAACACCCAGGTCGAAAGAGGTGGACTGTTCGGGTTCGAGATTCGGATTACTGGAGAACTGCCCCGGAAAATAGCCAAACAGCTCGATGAACGTCGGGTTCTTGCGGCCGGTGCCAATATTGCCGCGCAGGCGGGTCGCATCGTTGAGACTCCAGCTCAGAGACAACCGTCCCGTGACCGCGTCGTCAAACATGCTGTTGTCATCAAAGCGCGCGCTGGCCAGCCACGTCACGCTGTCGCCGATGTGTGCCTGATAGTCTGCGACCACGCTGGAGACATCCAGCTCCTGCAGCTGGTTCGGGTCGCCAAAGCCAACGGGCCCACGTTGTTCAAAAGTGGTTTCCTCGTGTTCGACCGCCAGTGACAGGACATCGTCACCCAGCGAGATATCGGCCTGGTACGCGAGCGTGGTGCGATCAGAGAGGGCGGTTACATCTTCCACGCCGTTTGCCAGGTTTCGATTCTCGCTGTCGAAATAGCGCACGGCGAAATGGTGTTTCATGCGTGATTTGCTGTTACCGATGGTGCTGCCTACCTGCACGTAATTTTGTCTCGTCTCGAGAGCGACATCGGAGTCGGATGGCAGGCCGGTAACGATGTAGTCCACGTTGTCGTACTGTGAGTACGAATCAACAGCGCGGGCACCGAACGTGAAGGCGAGGCTCTCTGACGCCTGGAAGGAGGCACTCAACGATCCCGTCGTGGCGTCAGAGTTGTCATCCTCAGCGCCGGAACGCGAGATATTGCCACCGTCTGTTTCCAGGCGCTCGGCACTGAGATTTACGCTCCAGTTCTCGTTGCCAAAGTTGCCATTCAGTGCCGTGTTAAGAGAATTCAGCGAACCTGCTTCAACATAGCCGCCCATTCGTGACTGTGATCCACCAGACTGCGTAATGATGTGCACAACGCCGGCGACAGCATCGCTGCCCCAGAGGGCACTTTGCGGACCGCGCACGATCTCAATACGTTCAATGTTGGCCGTCGTCAAAAACTCCCAACGGAATTCGTCGCCCGTTGCAGGATCGTTGGCTCGCACGCCATCGATGAGGACGAGCACATGGTTGGCCTCAGCACCGCGAACGCGGACTTGCGTCTGCGATCCTGCGACGCCCGAGTGGCTGACCGAAAAGCCGGGAACGGTGCGCAATAGATCCGATACATATCGTGCCTGGCGGCGTTCAATGTCATCCCGTGAAATTACCGTGACCGCGCTGCCGACCGAATTGATTGAAACAGGGGTGCGTGAGCCGGTGACGATAATCTGGTCCAGGCTTTCTTCGTCGGATACCGCGAAGGCAGGAAGCGCAGCACAGCTGGCGCCGATGGCAGCCAGGATGGCGAAATGGTTCTTCATTATCTATCCCCCGCGTCTTCCCCGACGCGATCGAAAGTGGGTTCGTCGCAGGGCCGGTCTCCGGACTCATGAGTGGCTTTTGGCCTTTCGATCGCCTTCCCACGCGGTCTGCGCAGTGGCTCGATGATCGATGAACTCATTCACCGTTGCGGGGGCAGTGACGGGATTGTCTTCGCGACGCACCGTCTTCCCGATTAAACGTCTGGCGTGATACGCCAAACGTCACCTTGCGAATTCGTGAGAGATAGTGCCTGATTCGCGTCCTGCCCTGCAAGTATGTTGTGCACCAGAGCCCCGCAATTTAGCCAAGACAAGGCGCAGTCCGAAGGGAATGGCCAGCCCTGCGCTCTCGTGCCGCGGCGAACGCCCGAGCAGCCTTGCTGATAGTCGACCTACTTGCAGGGCAGGACGCTAACCCTGGTCTAGCAACTCGCGCAAATTGATGACTGCGGCGTTGGCGCGCGCGAGATAATTGGCCATAACCAGCGAGTGATTCGCCGTCAGACCATAACCACCGCCGTTCAGGATCATCGGTGAGCGGAGCGGATCGAGACTCGCCTCAAGTTCACGAATTATCTGGCGTACACTGGTTTCAGCGTTCTTGTCCTCCAGCACCAGCGCAAAATCGAATTCCGCTGCGCGAAAGAAGTGCACGAGTGCCCAGGACGCTCCGCGGGCTTCAAAGAAGATGTTGTCAGTCTGCCACCAGGAAGTGCGCACGTTGAATGTATCGGGTTGCGCGCCGGACGCTTCAGCTGCGGCATCGCCGGCAAGATCGTCATTGATGCGGGTCCTGGCGACGCTATTGCCGAGGCGCCGCGTAAGGTCGCCAAGGCGCATCTCAACCTGCGACAACCACTCCCGCAGATTGTCGGCGCGTGCATAAAACTGTGTGTCGGGGTCTCCCGAGGCGAGTCGATCGCGATAGCGGGTAAAGGCCTTCACGCCGTTCCGATACTCCGATTCAGTCGTCGGAAATACCCATGAGTCATTGTCATAAAAGAACTTCGGCGCACCGTCGGCGACATCCAGGTCTGCCTTGGATTGTGATTGGCTGCGCGTATAGTGATCACGCATGACGCGCCCGAGATCCTGCATCTGGTTGATAACACCCAGCTCCCAGCTCGGGATGTTGTCGAGCAGCAGAAACGGGGGCAGCTTATCGTTCGTGAGATAGCCACCGTTCTTGTCCTGCAGCGTTTCGGCGACCCGTATCAATGTGTCCACCGTCGCGTAGCCTACAACGGCGGACTCCGGCTCGGCAGAGCGTTGCACCCAGAAAATGTCAGGCTCGCGCGAAGCCCAGAAGCCGATGACAAGCATAAGCAGGAGAAAGACTCCGACGGTCCAAAGGGTAATTTTGCTCCACTTAGCTGCGGAGAGAATGCTTGTGGCTGATCGTTCCATCGCTCTTGCTTCCGTTATCTGGCTGGATGTTTAGACGGTCAAACAGTTTATCAGTTCCGGCATAACGACCCCCGAGTTTCCGGTGAGCGCGTAGTCGAAGCTGTGGGCATTCATGGTTGGGTTGGGGTTGACCTCTGCAACCATCGCGCCGTTCTGTTTTGCAAGATCGGCAAGGCCGGCCGCCGGATAAACCAGTGACGATGTACCAATCGACAGGAATACATCGCAGTCCGCGGCCGCGGCGCAGGACTCGTGGAGCGCGCGCTCCGGAATCGACTCTCCAAACCAGACGACGCCGGGGCGCAGTTTGTTGCCACACTCATTGCACAGCGGCACGGCAGTCGTTTCGTCACCGACCTGTAAGGAACCGTCCGCGAAGCAACGGTCCTCGAAAATATTGCCGTGAAACTCGATGACATCGCAGCTGCCGGCGCGCTGGTGCATGTTGTCCACGTTTTGCGTTACCAGGGTGAGGCGAGGGACAAGGTCTGCGAGTCGCGCGATTGCATGGTGGCCCGGGTTCGGTTCGGCCTCCGCAACGATGTCCCGGCGCCAGCGGTACCAGCGCCAGACCAGCTCAGGATCGGCAAGAAACGCATCCGGCGTCGCAAGGTCGTGGGGGTCGTACTTTGCCCACAAGCCGTCCTGAGCCTCCCGAAAGGTCGGTACGCCGCTCTCAGCCGATACGCCGGCGCCGGTGAGTATGCAGACATGACGTGCATCCCGAAGCGCTGCGATGAGCGCGTCCGGGATGTCACAGTTTGCTGTCATGCTTACGCGGCGAGTTGTCGCAGCACGTAGTGCAGGATGCCGCCATTCTCATAATAGTCACGTTCTTTCGGCGTATCGATACGAACCAGGGCTTCAAAGGTGGTCGTATGGCCGCCAACCGTCGTCGCGGTCACTTTGACGGTTTTGGCCTTTGGATCGGTCTGGCCCTTGATATCAAACGTCTCGGTTCCGGTGAGCTCCAGCGATTCTGCATCCTGCCCTTCGAGAAACTGCAGGGGCAGTACGCCCATGCCGATCAGGTTTGACCGGTGAATGCGCTCGAAGCTCTTGGCGATAACCGCCTTCACCCCGAGCAGCACCGTACCCTTGGCGGCCCAGTCGCGCGATGAGCCTGTGCCGTATTCGCTGCCCGCGATGACGACCAATGGTGTGCCTTCTTCGCGATACTTCACAGACGCGTCGAAGATCGACATCTGTTCGCCGCTCGGCTGATGGCAGGTCCAGCCGCCCTCAGTCCCTGGGGCGAGCTGGTTGCGCAGACGAATGTTGGCGAATGTGCCACGCATCATGACTTCGTGATTGCCGCGGCGTGAACCGTAGGAGTTAAAGTCCGCTGGTTTGACGCCGTGCGCCTCGAGGTAAGCGGCAGCGGGGCTGTCCTTGGCAATAGAGCCTGCCGGAGAAATGTGGTCAGTCGTGACTGAATCGCCGAGCAGCGCGAGCACCTTGGCCCCCTCGATGTTGCTGACAGGCGTGGTCTTCTTCGACATGCCTTCGAAGTAGGGCGGGTTCTTCACGTAGGTTGAGTCGGCGTCCCAGGTATAGATTTCACCCGTTGGCGAAGCCACGCGTTGCCAGTTGGCGTCGCCCTCGAATACCTTGCCATAGCTCGACAGGAACATTTCGGAGTTAATGCTGGCTGCGACCACGTCATGAATTTCCTGTTGCGTTGGCCAGATGTCCTTCATGTAGACGTCATTACCGTCCTGGTCCTGACCCAGCGGATCGTTGTAAAGATCAACGTTCATGTTCCCGGCGATCGCGTACGCAACAACCAATGGCGGTGACGCGAGGAAGTTGTGCTGCACGAGCGCGTGGATACGCCCCTCGAAATTACGGTTGCCCGACAAGACGCTCGTACCTACGACGTTGCCGCCTGTTACCGCATCCGCGATCTCGGGCTTCAGTGGCCCGGAGTTGCCGATGCAGGTCGTGCAACCGTAGCCGACCGTGTAAAAGCCAATTTTCTCGAGATCATCGATGAGCGCAGCTTTCTCGAGGTAATCGGAAACGACACGTGATCCGGGTGCCAGGCTGGTCTTCACCCAGGGTTTGGCTTTCAGGCCTTTCGCCGCTGCGTTGCGTGCGACGAGGCCTGCCGCCAGCATGACGGCGGGGTTGGACGTATTGGTACAACTGGTAATCGCGGCGATAAGAATCGAGCCGTCGTTGATGACAACATCTTCGCCGTCGAGATTCGCGATGCCGCTACCGCCTGTTTCGCGTTTGGCGACGGTGTCCGCCAGGATTTTCTCGTAGGACGCCGCGGCGGCGCTCAACGCAATGCGATCCTGTGGGCGCTTCGGACCGGCAATGCTGGGTTCGACATCGCCGAGGTCGAGTTCGAGCACATCGGTGTACAGCGCATCGGGCTGGCCATCTTCGCGCCATATTCCCTGTTCCTTGGCATAGGCTTCGATGAGATCGCACTGTGCGTCAGCACGGCCTGAAAGTTTCAGGTAGCGAATGGTCTCGCCATCGATCGGAAAGATGCCGCAGGTCGAGCCGAATTCGGGCGCCATGTTGCCAAGCGTCGCGCGATCAGCCAGCGGCAGCTGGGCGAGGCCGTCGCCAAAGAATTCGACGAACTTGCCGACGACGCCCTTATTACGCAGCATCTCGGTGCAGGTCAGTACGAGATCGGTCGCGGTCGTGCCTTCGCGGAGTTTACCGCTGAGTTTGAATCCAATGACATGAGGGATGAGCATGGTGATCGGCTGGCCCAGCATCGCTGCTTCGGCCTCGATTCCGCCAACGCCCCAGCCCAATACGCCGAGACCGTTGATCATGGTTGTGTGCGAATCCGTGCCTACAACTGTGTCCGGGTAGGCCGACAGCGTGCCATTCTTTTCGACGCCGAAAACGACGCGACTCAGGTACTCGAGATTCACCTGATGGACAATGCCTGTATTTGGCGGCACGACGCGGAAGTTATCAAACGCTGACTGCCCCCACTTGAGGAAAGAGTAGCGTTCCTTGTTACGCTGGAATTCAATCTTCGTATTGAGATCGAGCGCATTCGCGGCGCCGTAGTGATCGATCTGTACCGAGTGGTCGATGACCAGCTCTGCCGGCGACAGCGGATTGATGTCTTTAGCGGATCCGCCAAGCTTGACGACGGCGTCGCGCATCGCGGCAAGGTCTACGACGGCGGGTACGCCGGTGAAGTCCTGGAGGACGACGCGTGCCGGCGTAAACGAGATTTCAGTACTTGGGGCCGCTGTCGGGTCCCAGTTGGCCAGTGCGAGGATGTCGTCGCGGGTCACGTCGCGGCCGTCCTCGTGGCGCAGCAGGTTTTCGAGCAGAATCTTGAGTGAGTAGGGAAGGCGGTCTACATGGCCTTCCTTGACTGCGTCGAGTCGGTAGATTTCGTAATCCTTGCCACCAACTGCAAGCGCTGAGCGCGCGCCGAAGCTGTCCGTCATTGTGTGTTCTCCGGAATTTCAGGTTTTCTGTACGGCCAGCGGGCCGCGGGGGCCGCATTATAACGAATGGCAGGAGCGATCGCTCACCCCAATTCGTCTATAACGGCGCCGCCCAGGCAGCGGTCGCCATCATAAAATACAACGAACTGCCCCGGCGCCACGGCTTTCTGTGGCGCGTCAAAGCGCACGTCCAGCCGTTTGTCTCCCAGTGCCGTGACGACGCAGGCCTGATCCGCCTGTCGGTAGCGAACCTTTGCCGCGCAGCGCAGACCCTTGTCGAGCCCGTCGGGTGCCTTTCCGATCCAGCTGGCCTCGGTGGCGGTCAGACCGTCGGAGAACAGCATCTCGTGCTCGCCCTGAGCGACGATCAATGCGTTGTCGGCCAGGTCCTTGCCAACCACGTACCAGGGTTCTTCGCCGTGGTCGCGGTGGCCCCCAATCAGCAGGCCCTGGCGCTGGCCCAGGGTGTAGTACATGAGGCCCTGGTGTTCGCCCATGACCTCGCCCTCGGGCGTACGCATGGGTCCCGGGTTTGCCGGGAGATAGGTGGCCAGGAATTCACGAAACGGCCGCTCACCGATGAAGCAGATGCCCGTCGAGTCTTTCTTGCCGTGAACAGGCAGGCCACGATCGCGTGCGATCTGGCGCACCTCGTCCTTGAGCAGTTCGCCAAGCGGGAACAGGGTTTCTGCAAGGGCCTCAGCACTGACGGCATGCAGAAAGTAGCTCTGGTCCTTGCCGGGGTCTTTGCCCTTGAACAGGGCACCATAGCCGTCGACGAGGCCGGAGCGCGCGTAGTGTCCGGTTGCGAGTAAATCGCCGCCCAGGCGCTTTGCATAGTCTCGAAAGACACCGAATTTGATCTCGCGATTACAGAGCACGTCGGGATTGGGCGTTCGTCCGGCGCGGTATTCCTCGAGGAAATACTCGAATACCTGGTCGCGATACTGCCTGGCGAAATTGGCGTGGTGCAGCGGAATATCCAGTTGCTCGCACACGCGACGCGCATCCTGGAGGTCCTCGGCGGCGGTGCAATAGCCGTCATCGTCCTCCCAGTTGGTCATATGCAGGGCATGAACGTCGTAGCCTTGATCCTTCAGGAGCAGGGCGGCAACGGCCGAATCCACGCCGCCTGAAAGGCCGATAATTACGCGTTTGGTCATAGCGGGCGCATTCTACGCGCATCGCTCGTGCAGTCACCCCCGGCTCAGCAAGATTATAGGTAGAAATACGGACCGGCAGGCCGTCAACGATGGCGCGTCCGGAGCGTTCTCCTGAGTGAACATCTTCCACAGGAGTACCACCATGAAAGCCCAAACGACAATTAGCATTCTCGTCGCAAGCGCACTTGCCCTTACTGCGGCTTCCGCCGTAGCTCAGGGGAAGCACGGTCAAGGCGGAGCCGCGCCGCCGCAGCGTGCCCAGGTTGAGCGTGGCCAGCGGGACTTCGATCGGGATCGTATGCGTGAGCGCGACCGCGCCGATGACGCTGCAAAGGATCGCAAACAGGACCGCGACCGGGATCGTATCCACGCACCTGACGAAGCTCAGAACGGCAACCAGGGTATTTATGGCGGCGAGCTGATGAACGCGCAGGAACGCAACCAGTATCGCGAACAGCTTCGACTCACGGAGTCGGATCCGAAAGCGCGGTCGCAGTTCATGAAGCAGCATCAGGAAAAAATGAAATTACGCGCCAAGGAAAAAGGCGTGAATCTTCCTGATCCGCCCGCAGAAGACAGCGGTGACTGACAGTTACCCACGGCGGGGGCGGAATCTACCGGCCCCCGCACCCTAACGTACAACAACATTCTCGCAATTGGAGAATAAGATGAACCAAAGCATGCGGGGTGCTACCCAATTTTTCTGCCTGTTGCTCCTGTTCGCAGGTGGTAGCAGTATTGCGGACGATTCAAGCGTAACAACCAGTTGGTCTACAGGCCTGGAATACTCGAGCGGCACCTACGGCGGTGACGCAGACATCGAGGACCTCTATCTACCGGTTGGTTTCAGCGTGAACCTGCCGCGCGTATCGTTCGATCTGACCGTGCCGTATCTGAGCATACGCGGACCTTACGGCACGACTATCATCGGCCCGGGTGGCGAGCCGCTACCTGGTACCGGAGAGATCGTAACCGAGAGTGGGCTTGGCGATATCGTCGCGGGCATCACTGTCTATGATGTTTTGTACAGCGACAGGCTGGGTGTTGCCCTGGATCTCACAGGCAAGGTCAAGTTCGGAACAGCGGACGAGACCAAGGGATTAGGTACCGGTGAGCAGGACTTCACGCTGCGCACAGATCTCTACAAGTTCTTCGAGCAGTTCGCCCTGTTGGGATCGGTCGGTTACAAGTTCCGTGGGGACCCCGAAGCCGTCGATCTGGAGGATGTTCTTATCGCCTCGGTCGGCGGTATTTTCTACGCGAGCGACGCGGCTCGTGTTGGACTGATACTTGATTATCGCGAATCAGCGATCGCGGACGGCGATGCGGTCACAGAACTGTCAGGATTTTTTTCCAGGGAGTTGAGTGATGACTGGGCACTGCAGTTCTATTTGTTTACCGGTTTCAGTGACAGCAGTCCGGATTGGGGAGGCGGTTTCCTGTTCGTTGCAACCTAGGTCACACGAGGTCCGCGGTTGCGAGAATTCTGTGGACGTTCTGTTGTAACGGCAGCATGCCGGTGAACAGAGCGTCCGATTGGCGATGACCGGCTACGTAGTCGCGTACACACCGCAGCACAGCCGGTGAACGCAGGACCGGTTTGCGGTCTTCGAGATCCCGTAGGGTCATCCAGCGGCGGCCCAGGATGCCATCGTCCAGGCGCAGCGATTCGTCGCAGGCGACAAACGTCGCGGCGTAGACGATACGCAGAAACTGCTGACGGGTCTGCGGGTGAATCCAGAGGTACACGCCGATCAGGTCCTGGCATTCGACGGTGCAACCCGTTTCTTCCAGTGTCTCTCGAACCGCAGCCTGCTCAGGGGTTTCGCCGGTTTCAATGTGGCCGCCGGGTTGGGTGAAGACGCGTCGCCCCATCGCGTGCTCTTCAACGAGCAGGTATTTGCCATCGTGTTCAACGACAGCGGCGACTGTCAGGTCAGTTGGATACATCCGAGTCCCAAACCAGTTTGTTTTTATATGCCGAGTTGGCGAAATTCCATTTCGACTTCGCTGGCAGCCCACATCTCATCGAACATCTTTCCGTAGAGCCTCGCGACGGCCGGTTCGTAAGTATCAGCGATGCCTTCCCAACGCGGCGCCTGCAGGCGATAGACGAGAGCCGTTTCATCAGCTATGCAAAACGCTTCGGCATGCGTTCGTAAATCTTCGCGTACGTGGCGAAATTCAATATACGTATTGAGGCGACGACCCAGGTGCACGAAGTTGTTGCCGTTCTTGACGGCCCGTGAAGGGTCTGCGATCAGAACGCGAATGCGTGCATAAGTCTGCGAGAGGACAAGCCGCTTGATGATCTCGAGAAACTCGGGATCGTCATAAATACCCGGTTCGAGATCGTGCGTGAAGATCGAGACTTTGCGTGTTGCTTCGCGCGCGACCACCATAGCCGCCTCACGCATTTCCTCACGAGTCGAGATTACCCAGCGCTTGCTGTTTTGGCGTGCCTGTTCCATAGGCTGATCATATTACCGGCGACACCAGCTTCACTGTGCCAACTGCGTCACGTTTTGGCCGATCGTTCCCAGTTGAAAATCGTTCGCATCCCGCGCCAATTGAACGTTTCAGGGCGGGTGATCCTTTTCTCCCGAGGTTCTCCGATTTTACATATGGTCACAATTTCTCAGGTAGGTCGAAGGCGCCCTGTTTCAGCAGGCCTATGAGGCTCTCGACCGACTCAGCGGGCAGTGAACCGGGTTCCCCGAGGACTCGACGGGCGCAGAGCGATTCCAGCCAGGCTGAGTTCGTCTCACCCCGCCGCAGGCACGCGCCATTGACGTAAATATTGCGTTGGTCCCAGGCGATCCGCGCCATCCCGTGAACCTCTATTTTAGCGCCTTTGAGAACCGCTTTGACGATAGCCTTTGCCTCGTCAGTGCTCGCACCGTCCGGTGTGATCCATTTCTTCGTCTGGGTCACATAGCGCCCGAGTGTCTCTGCAACGCGGTTGCGATCCTGATCCGCCTGATCAACCAGGCGCAGTGCTCGATCGACAGACTCCGCAGAAATAAATCCCGGCCGTGATTCAGTGACCACAAGATCCGGATCGGCGTAGAACGGATTGAGCCGCTCGGTATCGGGCAAGCCGGCCAGGAGGTCAGATAACTGTGGGGCACGCATGCCGATCGAATAGGTGATGCACGCTCTGCTGGCCGTGCCCCAATGTGCGACACCTGGCGGCAAGTACAGCACGTCGCCTTCGCGCACGGTGTGTGCCGAACCAGCGAAGGGTACAGTCAGGGCGAGGTCGTCGCTTGCGTCGGGATCATTGGCAACAGCATCTGACGAGACATGCCATTCCCGAACGCCGATGCCCTGGCACAAAAACACGTCATAGTTGTCACGATGTGGACCGACTCCGCCGCCCGGCGCTGCGAAGCTCACCATAAGGTCATCGATACGCCAGTCCGGTATGAACGGCACGTTCTTGAAAAGCGCGCGCATGACCGGCAGGTGTTTCTCCACATCGTGCACGAGCAAGGTCCAGTCACGCTTGGGGAGTTCGACAAGATAGTCGGGATCAAAGGGCCCGGTTTCGGCGCGGTAGCGTACTCGGTCGCCGTCGCGGTCAGTAAAAACAAGCCGTGACTCGACATCCTCCAGAGTGGCGAGCCATCCGAGTTCGTTACGCGTGACGGCCGGCCGCAGATGTTGCAGTGCCTGCGGCATAAACAGGGCTTCTTTGTGCCAGTGACGATCGAGAAACTTCTCGGCGTTTAGCCTGCCGGGGAGTTTCAACATCCGGCGATACTCAGACGTCGCGTGCCTGTTGATCGGCGATGCCGATGTAACTCTCAGGCGTTAACTTAAGCAGCCGTTCCTTCTCTGCATCGGGAATGTCGAGCGTGCCGATGAACTCGAGCAGTATCTCTTTGGTCACGGCCTGTCCGCGGGTCAGGGCCTTGAGTTTTTCATAGGGATTTTCAATGCCGTAACGACGCATGACCGTTTGCACAGCCTCCGCAAGGACTTCCCAGGCTGCGGAGACGTCGGCATGAATGGCGTCTTCGTTGACGCGCAACTTGCCGACACCCTTCAGCAAAGACTGCAGGGCAATGACGATGTACCCGGCGGCCAGGCCGAGGTTTCGTTGCACGGTAGAGTCGGTGAGATCGCGTTGCCAGCGGGATATCGGCAGTTTCTCTGCGAAATGACCAAGCAACGCGTTAGCCACACCCAGGTTGCCTTCTGCGTTTTCAAAGTCAATAGGATTGACCTTGTGTGGCATGGTTGACGAACCAACCTCGTCCTTTGCGACTTTCTGCTTGAAGTAGCCAAGCGAAATGTAACCCCAGACATCACGCGCGAAGTCGATCAACACCGTGTTGTAACGGACGAGTGCGTGGCAATACTCGGCGGTCCAGTCATGCGGTTCAATCTGGGTCGTATACGGATTGGGCCGCAGACCGAGCGATTCGATAAAGCCATGGCTGAGGGCCGGCCAGTCGATGTCGGGATAGGCGATGACATGAGCATTGTAATTGCCGACGGCGCCATTGAACTTGCCGAGAATTTCGACGGCGCCGAATTGCTTCTCGATTCGCTCGAGACGGGCGACCACATTGGCGAGTTCCTTGCCCAGTGTTGTCGGGCTGGCTGTCTGGCCGTGCGTTCGGGACAGCATTGGCAACTCTGCGTGGGCGCGAGCCATGCCCTTGATCTTGTTGCGCAGATCGCGCATCTGAGGGGCGAGGACGTCGCTGCGTCCGGAACGCAACATGAGCGCATAGGACAGGTTGTTGATGTCTTCTGAGGTGCAGCCAAAATGCAGGAAGTCTTTGAGCGCCTGAGTTTCCGGGCCATCGCCCAGTTTCTCGCGGATGAAATACTCAACGGCCTTGACGTCGTGGTTGGTCGTTGCCTCGATGGCTTTGACGCGCTCCGCATCATCGAGAGAGAAGTCGTCGACGATGTGGTTGAGCACGTCCTTTATGACCGAGGACAGGGGGCCCAGCTCTTCGATCGCGGTCTGATCGGCCAGGCATTGTAACCAGCGGACTTCTACGAGGACGCGATAGCGGATCAGGCCGTATTCACTGAAGATATCGCGAAGGCTGTTGACCTTGGCGGCGTAGCGGCCGTCGGCCGGGGAGAGGGCTCTGAGGGCTGGGACTTTCATGTTCGGGAAACCCGTGTAGACTTGCGCGCGCAAAGCGCGAATCATACACGTTTTCCGGTCAGTTTTAGGGTGTGCAGAAGGTATGAACGACAAGGCATTTCGTATCGAAAAAGACAGCATGGGCGAACTCCAGGTTCCCGAGAATGCGTTGTGGGGCGCGCAGACACAGCGCGCGGTCAATAACTTCCCGATTTCGGGCCTGAAGATGCCCCGTCAGTTCATCGCGGCTCTGGGCCTCGTCAAGTGGGCCGCAGCCGGCGCCAACGCGGAGCTGGGCCTGATCAAGAGCGAGGTTGCAATTGCGGTGCAGAAGGCTTCGCTGGCCGTGTCGGACGGTGACTATGACGAGCATTTTCCGATCGATATCTTTCAGACCGGCTCGGGTACGAGCTCTAACATGAACGCCAACGAAGTGATCTCGCACATTGCGACAGAGGCACTCGGTGCCAACGTTCACCCGAATGACCATGTGAACATGAGTCAGAGCAGCAACGACGTTATCCCTACGTGCGTGCATGTCAGCGCGGCGTTGGCGATTCACCAGCAACTGTTGCCGGCGCTCGCACACCTGTCAGAAGCGCTTGAGTCCAAGGCCGAGGAGACTCGCGACATCGTCAAGACGGGACGTACGCACCTGATGGATGCGATGCCCGTTACCCTGGGCCAGGAAATTGATGCCTGGCGCTCTCAGGTTGATCACGGAGCGGAACGCCTCAACGACACCATGAAGCGTCTGACCGCGTTGGCGCAGGGCGGTACAGCCGTTGGTACAGGGATTAACGCCCACCCGAAATTCGGCGGTAAGGTTGCGGTGCTGCTGAACGAGCGGACCGGCGTGCCGTTCCGCGCCGCAGACAACCAGTTCGAATCCTTAAGCTGCCAGGACGCCGCGGTTGAGACGTCCGGACAGCTGCGTACGCTGGCTGTCAGCCTGACGAAGATCGCCAATGACCTGCGCTGGATGAATTCCGGGCCGTTGGCCGGCTTTGGCGAGATCGCCTTGCCGGCATTGCAGCCCGGTTCCAGCATTATGCCGGGCAAGGTCAATCCGGTCATTCCGGAAGCCGTAGCGATGGTTGCGGCCCAGGTCATCGGTAATGACGCCACGATCATGATGGGCGGCCAGTCCGGCAACTTCCAGCTCAACGTGATGTTGCCGGTCGTCGCTTACAACCTGCTGCAGAGCATTGAAATCCTCGCCACGGCGAGCGTCGTCCTGGCCGACAAGGCTATCGCCGGCTTTACGGTGAATGAGGAAAACATCCATCGTGCACTTGGTCGTAACCCGATTCTTGTCACCGCGCTGAACCCGGTGATCGGCTACGAACTCGGCGCCGCAGTGGCCAAGAAGGCCTATGCGGAAGGCAGGGCGGTTAAGGATGTGGCCAAGGAAATGACGGACCTTACCGATGAAGAGCTGGATCGCCTGCTGGATCCGGCGGCGCTCACCGAGGGTGGTATCAAGCATTGACAGGACCGGCTTTCGGACCCCTAACAGCAGGCGAATTGCGAGCACGGTTTGCGCCAACCGAAATGCCCGCGGATCCGCTTGACGTCGTCATGCCGCCGGGACTGAGCCGTTGGCCGCACGCTATGCAGCTGAAGCTCGACGTGCCGTTAAAGCCTGCCGGCGTCCTGGTACCCCTGATGCAGCGGCAGGAGGGACTCTCCGTACTGCTCACTCAGCGTGCCTCGCACCTGACGCATCACGCCGGGCAGGTGAGCTTCCCCGGTGGGCGCATGGAAGCTCATGATACCGATGTGCGTGCGGCGGCTTTGCGCGAGACGCACGAGGAAGTGGGCATCGAGCCACGGAATGTCGATGTCATCGGTTATCTTCGGTCCATGCCGACCATCACCGGTTTTGCCGTTACGCCGGTTGTTGGCCTTGTTACCGGTGAGGCGCATCTGGTCATTGACGAGACTGAGGTCGACTACGCGTTCGAGGTGCCGCTCGGGCATCTCCTCGATGAGCGCAATGATCGCTATGTGGATCGCGAGTATGACGGGCAGAAGTTCTCGCTGGTTGAGTTTCATTATGAAGGCGAGCGTATCTGGGGCGCAACGGCGTACATGCTCATGGAATTCCGAAAATACCTTTTAAATAAATAATTTATGTCAGATATCGAGAAGTTACTTGAAGTTATGCGGGCGTTGCGAGACCCGAAAACAGGCTGTCCGTGGGATCTCGAGCAGGACTTTTCGACGATAGCCCCCTATACCGTCGAGGAGGCCTACGAGGTGGCCGACGCGATCGAACGGGAGGATTTCGATGATCTTCGTGCCGAGCTCGGCGATCTGCTGTTTCAGGTGGTCTTCTATGCCCAGATGGCCAGCGAGAAAGGTGTTTTTGACTTTGACGATGTGGCCGATGGGATCACGGAGAAGATGGTGCGTCGCCATCCGCATGTATTTGGCTCGGATGAAGAGCGCGCGACCGGCAAGGTTGACGGCAGTTGGGAAGAGATCAAGGAGCAGGAGCGTTCCGCAGACCCCGACGACAGTGCGCTGGCCGGGGTTACCCGTGCTTTGCCGGCCCTCAAAAGGGCGCAAAAGCTGGGCAAGCGCGCAGGACGTGTCGGTTTTGACTGGCCTGACCGCAAAGGCGTGAACCAGAAGATTCATGAGGAGCTGGGGGAGCTTGAAGACGCCGTGGGCACCCGCGAAGCCGCCGACATGGAGGACGAGCTCGGTGATGTGCTGTTTGCGGTGGTCAATCTGGCGCGACATCTGGACATTGATCCGGAAAAAGCCCTGACAGGTGCCAATTACAAGTTTGAGCGTCGTTTTCGGGCCATGGAAACCGATATTGCCGCCGATGGGCTGAAAATCAGCAAAATGAGCCTTGAAGACCTTGATCAGCGCTGGCGCAAGGCCAAGAAAGACGTCGGCTAGCGTTCAGCCTCGGTTCATTGCCGCGGGGCTAATCTTGTCCCCAGGCTGGCAAAAGGCCAGTCGCAAGCAACGAAGGACAGGACCATGAACGCAAAGACACGTATCGCAACTTTCGCCCTTGCCGCGATGCTGTTGGGCAGCAACGCATGGGCAGATAACGGCTACCGCAATAGCGGTGCCCAATACGACTATGCCAAGGTTATCTCGGCCGAGCCGATTATCAACTATGTAACGGTGAAAACGCCGGTGCAGGAGTGCTGGGAAGAGATGCAGTACTACACGGTTGATCACAACGCTGGCAAGCACGGTGGCCGCACCCTGTTGGGTGCCATCATCGGTGGTGTGGTTGGTCATCAGTTCGGTGGCGGCAGCGGCAAGGACGCAGCCACTGTCGCAGGGACGCTGATCGGCGCTGCCATCGGCAATGAATCGTCGCGTGCACGCCATGGGTCGGCCGTTGAGCGTCAGGGGCACCCGGTGGAGCGTTGCGAAACGCGCTATCGCTCACACCAGGAAGAGCGCATCGACGGCTACCGCGTGATGTATCGCTACCACGGCCAGAAATACATGACGGAAATGCCGTACGACCCGGGCAATCGGATCAAGGTGCGCGTCGACATCCGTCCGGCCAGGTAAGACAGGTAATTACAGGGGAACCGATGTGACACGCTTCGTTGCAATCAGTTGGCGGCCGTACCACACTTGGGCCATGCGAATCGCACTGACACTGTTGTTGTTGGCCGCGGCGGCTACCATGCCGCTGCCGGCCAACGCCTTCGATCTCGAGGAGAACCTGAAGGCGCAGCACGTGCAGTACGAGGGCCAGCCGCTGCTGTTTGCGGCCAAGGACGGTATGTCGCTGTCTCAGGCAACCGCATCCGTACGCAGCCGCCTGCAGCCTGGCGATCGCATTGTCAGCGCCGAGACACGGGTTCAGGGTGGCCGCGAAGTGCATCACATAAAGGTTCTCACCAAGGACGGCAAGGTCAAGACCCATAAAGTCAACGGCCGGCGCCGCTAATCTTTCTTAACCAGTAGAAAGGAGCAGAGAACATGCGATTACTGGTAATCGAAGACGATGCAACGTTGCGCGAAACACTGTCGCGCAAGCTGACCGAGAGTGGCTTTGCGGTCGATCAGGCCGCTGATGGCAAGGAAGGGCTGTATTTCGCGAGCGAGTTTCCCGTCGATCTCGCGATCATTGACCTGGGTCTGCCCGAAGTATCAGGGCTCGACATCATCAAGCAGGTTCGTGCTGACGGACATTCTTACCCGATCCTGATCCTGACAGCGCGCGATCGCTGGGAGGACAAGGTCGATGGGTTGAGCGCAGGCGCAGACGACTATGTCGTGAAGCCCTTTCATTTCGAAGAAGTGAGTGCGCGCGTCAACGCGTTGCTGCGCCGTAGCGGGGGCTGGGCATCGTCGGTGCTCAATGCGGGTCCCGTGACGCTGGATATGTCGCGACAGGAAGTACTGGTCAATGAGGCGGCTATCGATCTCACAAGTTTCGAGTACAAGATTATTGAGTACCTCATGGTTCGTGCAGGCAAGGTGATTTCCAAAGCGGAATTGACCGATCGCCTGTACGACCAGGATTTCGAGCGCGACAGTAATGTGATCGAGGTCTTCATCGGGCGGTTGCGCAAGAAACTCGACCCCGATAATTCCATCAAGCCGATTGAGACGCTACGAGGGCGCGGCTACCGCTTCGCGCTGGAGCGAAATCAGGTCGACTGAGGCCTGGATGAATTCCCTTAGCAGCCGACTCCTCGTCTCTGTCAGCGTTCTGCTGCTGTTCTTTTTTGGCGCGACTATTGCCGTGCTGGACCGCGCGTTTACCGAGGCCGGTGAGCAGGCGCGACAGGACATCCTCGATGGACACCTGGTCGGACTGCTCGCGGCTGCGGAGCCGGACGATAGCGGGCGACTGGTTATGCCGAACCGACTGCGGGAGCCGCGTCTCGAGCGTCTTGGCTCTGGCCTGTACGCAGAGATGCGAGGCGTTGATGGCGTCGTGCTGTGGCGTTCGCGTTCCGCGCTGGGCCTCGAGATTCCACAGGGCAAAGATCTGGAGCTTGGTGATCATGCGTTTGCGCGCGAATCCCTGGCAGACGGCACGCCGCTGCTGACTCTGAGTCTTGCCGTCGACTGGGAACTCGATGACGGTGCATCGCAACCCTACGTCTTCAAGGTGGCCGAGAGTCTCGACGGATTCAACGCGCAAATCGCAGGATTCCGTCGGCAACTGTTCGGCTGGTTTGCGGCTGTGGCGTTTACGATGTTGCTTGCTTTCTCGATGCTGCTGCGCGGCCTGTTGAAACCGCTGCGCCAGATCGAAACCGAAATTACCGAGATCGAGGAGGGCGACCGGGCGTCACTATCGGGCGAGTTCCCCACGGAGTTGAAGGGTGTTGCCCGCAACCTGAACCTCCTTATCGACAGCGAGCGTGCTCGCTCGGATCGCTACCGCTATACGCTCGATAATCTCGCGCACAGCCTGAAGACGCCGCTTGCAGCGATGCGTTCATTACTGAACGACCGTCAGGACAAAGACTTCGGCCAGCGCTACAACGAGCAGATCGACCGCATGGATGAGATTGTGCGTTACCAGTTACGCAAGCCCGCGGCATCCGCTGACAAGCTCGTTCTTGCGCCGGTGCCGGTTGAGAAAGAGGTCGCGCGATTGATTGACGGTCTGGGCAAGGTATATCGCGACAAGCAACCGGAATTCGAGGTGCGTATCCAGGAGGGTATGCAGTTCCGCGGTGATACCGGTGACTTCCTTGAACTTGCCGGCAATCTGCTCGATAACGCCTGCAAATGGTGCAAGCGCAAGGTCAGAATTGCGGTTGTGCCATCCACTGGCCGGTCAGCCGTGGCCAGCGGCATGGTTCTTAGTGTTGGGGACGACGGTCCAGGCATTCCCCAGGAGGCGGCGGAGGCGTTGTTACAGCGAGGTATGCGCCTGGACGAGTCCACACCGGGACACGGAATCGGGCTCGCGGTGGTCAAGGACATTGCGCGCTCATACGGCGGGCAACTGTCGATCCAGAGATCGGACCTGGGCGGTGCCGAGATTACGGTCTCGATACCGCCCGTATCCACCGCAAAAGGCCACCAGGTTGCCTCAACGGCGCTCACCCGCTGACTTGGACAGCTGCAGCAGTGGATCAATCAGGTCCAGCGGTAACGGGAATACGATCGTGTTCGTTTTCTCGCTGGAGATCTCTTTCAGAGTCTGCAGATAGCGCAGCTGCAGCGCCAGCTTTTCCTCGGCGAGCGTGTGTGCCGCTTCGGCAAGCGCTTTTGCTGCCTGTTTCTCGCCCTCGGCGTTGATAACTTTCGCCCGCCGGGCGCGTTCTGCCTCTGCCTGCTGGGCGATTGCGCGAATCATGCTCTCGTCGAGGTCGACGTGCTTGATTTCGACATTGGCAACCTTGATTCCCCAGTTGTCCGTGCGCTGGTCGAGCAGGGTCTGGATGTCGTCGTTGAGCTTGTCACGCTCGGCCAGCATATCGTCGAGTTCGTGCTGGCCCAGCACCGAACGCAGTGTCGTTTGTGACAATTGGCTCGTCGCTTCATAGAAGTTTTCAACGCGGATAATCGCCTTCTCGGGGTCGACCACCCGGAAATAGATGACCGCATTAACCTTGACCGATACATTGTCCCTGGAGATGACGTCCTGCGTCGGCACGTCGAGAACCACGACCCTGAGATCGACACGCGTCATTTTCTGGATGCCGGGGATCAGGATGATGAGGCCAGGGCCTTTAACTCTCTGGAATCGTCCGAGGAGGAAAACGACGCCTCGCTCATATTCCTTGAGTATCTTGACCGCCTGGGACAGCAGCAGGATGGCAACCACCCCGGGAATCACGTAGGACAGGAATGGCATAACAGGCTCCTTGTTGACGACAGGCTATTCGGTAATGAGTGAGTCGGGTTTCGCTAAAGGTTCAACGTCCAGCGTCAGCCCATCGAGCCTGGTCACGATGAGCTGCTCGTCTTTTTTCACAGGGTCCCGGCTTCTCGCATGCCAGGCTTCACCCTCGAGCCAGACCATGCCGGCATCGGCGAAATCTTCCATGGCAGTAGCGGTTGCGCCGACGATCGATTCGCGTCCGGAAACTGCACCGCGGCGGCGTAGTCTCAGCAGGAAACTGATGAGCCAGATCAGCAGAATGGCGAACAGGAGACCCAGCCCTATAACAAACACGTAGGAAATACCGAATCCCGGGACGCCGCTATCGAACATGATTATGGAGCCGAACACGAACGCCACAGTGCCGCCGAGTCCCAAGGCGCCAAAGCTCGGTGCAAAGGCCTCGGCAACCATCAACGCAATGCCGACGATAATCAGGCCGAGGCCTGCATAGTTAACCGGCAGCACCTGCAGTGCATACGCAGCCAGCAACAAGCAGATCGCACCTACGACGCCAGGAACGATGGAGCCTGGATTCCATCCTTCATACATCAATCCATACAGGCCGATCAGGCCGAGCAGCAACACGATTTCCGGATTGGAGATTACTGTGAGCAGGCGGATTCGCCAGTTTGGCTTGAAAACTTCTATGTCGGCATCGCGGGTCGAAAGCACGCGTGTCTTGCCCGCGATCTCAATTTCGTGACCGTGGATCAGGGTGAGCAGTTCCTCACGGTCGGCAGCAACAAAATCGATGACGTTTTGTTCAAGAGCTTCCGCAGCGGTTAACGTTGCTGCCTCGGTGACCGCCGACTCGGCCCAGTCTGCATTGCGACCGTAGCGATCCGCGAGACCCCGAATATACGACACCGCGTCATTCATGACCTTCCGATCGGTTGCTGAACCGCCCTTGGTGTCATCGTTGTCGTCGTCGGCAGCCCCTGTCACGAGCGGCACGGGGGTCGCCGCTCCGAGGTGTGTGGTTGGTGTCATCGCGGCCACGTGGCAGGCAAGCAGGATATAGGTGCCGGCACTGTCAGCTCGGGCGCCTGCCGGGGTCACATACGTGGCGACCGGCACGGTTGAGGCGAGAATGACCTGTACGATTTCGCGCATTGGTTTCATCAGCCCACCGGGCGTATCCATTGAGATGATGACCAACTCGGCGCCGATTTCCTCGGCGTGTTCGATGCCGCTGCTCAGGTAATCGGCCGTCGCAACGCCAATGGCGCCATCAATTTCGAGTTCAACGACTTTGGTTTCGGCCGCCGTGGAAAACGTGCTCCATATCAGGGTGAGGAGCAGCGGCAGCAGTGCCCGGATCGGAAAGGTCCGGCGACTCGGGTGGCCATGGACTTCCATACATCGAGCATAGCAGTCCTGGCCGCGCAGGCTATTGCGTCAATTCCGGATTGTGCTGCCAAACGGGCCCGGAGCGAGGGTGCCGTTTCCCCGGGGCAGGCGTGGCTTACTTCATGAAACCAGCACGGTGGGGACCAGTTTGCTCTGCTGAGCGTTCATGGCGCTTCCCCTTTTTAGTCGTTTCCCGTAGGTTGTTGTCGCCACATAGACGGCCAGCTACCAGTAAACATCACATGCATATTCGATTCATCACCACCGGCGGAACCATCGACAAGATCTATTTCGACGCGCTTAGTCAGTTCGAGGTTGGCGAGTCAGTCTTGCAGACAATCCTCGGTGAGGGGCTGGTCGATTTCGACTACGACATCGTGCCATTTATGCAGAAAGACAGTCTTGAGATTGGCGACGATGACCGTGCCAGACTGCGCCAGTACGTTGCAGAGGACGACGGCAGTTTCTACGTTATTACGCACGGCACGGACACCATGCCGGCGACGGCGGAAGCACTGCAGGATCTCAAGGGCAAGACGATTGTGCTGACAGGGGCGCTGACGCCAGCGAGGTTTCGGACGACTGATGCGGTCTTCAATGTCGGGATGGCCGTCGCGGCCGTGCAGACAGCACAGCCAGGTGTGTATATCGCGATGAGCGGCCAGGTTTTCGAAGCCGGCGCGGTTCGCAAGAACCGCGCCGAGAACCGATTCGAGTCTACAGGTCGAAGTTGATGCCCTGGGCCAGCGGCAGGTCCTTGCCCCAGTTTATCGTGTTCGTCTGCCTGCGCATGTAGGCCTTCCAGGAGTCCGATCCTGCCTCGCGGCCGCCACCGGTCTCTTTCTCACCACCGAACGCACCGCCAATTTCCGCGCCCGAGGTGCCGATATTGACGTTGGCAATGCCGCAATCCGACCCGCCATGCGACAGGAAGTACTCGGCGTTCTGCACATTGTCGGTGAAGATCGAGGACGACAGACCCTGAACCACACCGTTCTGCAACGCGATGGCCTCGTCGAGCGTATCGAATGGAATCAGGTAGAGGATAGGGCCAAAGGTCTCATGCTGCACGATCTCCCAGTCGTTCTGTACCACGGCAATCGCGGGCGTAATGAAATTGCCCGGTCCGTCGATACGCTCACCACCGCAAAGAATTTCACCGCCGGCTTCGCGAACCGATTCACAAGCGGCTTCAACAGTTTTCACAGCGGCGTCGTTAATCAACGGGCCCATCAAGGTGTCGGGGTCGAGCGGGTTGCCGATTCGCACCTGGCCATAGGCCTTGACCAGGGTATCTTTGACCTCATCGAAGCGCGACCGATGCGCGATAACGCGGCGGGTCGACGTACAACGTTGCCCGGCCGTACCAACCGCACCGAAGACGATTGACGGAATGGCCAGGTCGAGATTGGCGTATTCGTCGACGATGATCGCATTGTTGCCACCCAGCTCGAGCAGGCACTTGCCCAGCCGATTTGCGAGTCGTTCGCCAACGCCACGACCAACCCAAGTCGAGCCCGTGAACGAGATCAGGTTGACCCGCTTGTCATCAACAAACCGCTCTGCGAGCTCATGCGAACCCGTGCCGCCGTTGATCAGGAAGAATACGGGTGGCAAGTCCATTCCCTCGAGTGCCTCATTGATGATTTTCTGCACGGCGACGGCACACAGGGCTGTGCTGTGTGATGGCTTCCAGATGTTGACGTTGCCGCAAATTGCCGCAATACAGGCGTTCCAGGCGTATACCGCGACCGGGAAATTGAAGGCCGAAATCGTGCCGACGATGCCGAGCGGATGCCACTGCTCGTACATACGGTGTTGTGGGCGCTCGGAGTGCATCGTGCGTCCGTACAGCATTCGGGACTGCCCGACCGCAAAGTCGGCGATGTCGATCATCTCCTGAACTTCACCGTCACCTTCTGCCTTGATCTTGCCGTTTTCCAACGCCACGAGGCTGCCGAGTGCGTCCTTGTGCTTGCGTAGCGCATTCGCGATGTGGCGAACCGCCTCGCCGCGGACCGGGGCAGGCACAGTGCGCCAGGTCTGGAATGATTCCTGCGCCTTCGCAATGACGTCGTCGTACTGCGCCATCGTTGTAGCTCGGACACTGGCGATGACCTCATCCGTTGCCGGGTTGGTGGACTCAATCAGGGGCGCTGATTCGTCGGATACCGACGTGCTGCCGAACCACGTGCCATCGTTAACGGCCTCGATGCCGAGTTGTTTGAGAATTTTTTGCATTGTCTTTTCTCCTGCCCTGAGGGCCAATCTGGCGCGCATTGTGCCAATGTCCCCTGAGGCGGTCCATACCTGCGTCAGGTAGGACGCTAAGTTGTTGATTACGGCAGAAACTTTTGAGGCTGCGCAGGAGCCGTGGCATAGTCCGCCGCTACAGCCCCGGGAATCCCGCGGCACCAAATGTCATTACCTGAGAAAAACGTGAGCAGAACCATACCAAGAAATGACTGGCACCCGGCCAGCTGGCAGAGTTTCCCGGCCTCGCAGCAGGCGTCGTATCCCGACAAGGACGCGCTGGATCGCGCCGTCGCCGACCTGAGCCGTCTGCCGCCGATCACGACGTCCTGGGAGGTTGACGCCCTCAAGGAGCACATTGCCAAGGCTCAGCGCGGCGAAGCGTTTATTCTTCAGGGTGGCGATTGCGCCGAGACGTTCGACGAGTGCACCTCGGAGAACATCGTCGACAAACTCAAGATCCTGCTGCAGATGAGTCTCGTCATGATCTACGGACTCAAGAAGCCCGTCATTCGAGTGGGGCGTATGGCAGGCCAGTATGCGAAGCCCAGATCGGCCGACACGGAGACCCGGGACGGTTTGTCGTTACCCAGCTTTCGCGGCGATCTCGTGAATCGCAGTGGCTTTACGTCTGACGAACGCATTCCGGATCCGCAGATGATTCTGCGTGGCTACGAGCGTGCAGCCCTGACACTTAATTTTGTACGCTCACTGATCGATGGCGGTTTTGCGGACCTCCATCATCCCGAGTACTGGGATCTCGGCTGGGTCGGACATTCGCAGGCCGCGGAAGAGTACCAGGCGATCGTCTCGTCGATATCAAACTCGCTCGACTTCCTCGAAACCGTTTCAGGCCGCCAGTTTCACCGGACACAACGCGCCGATATTTATGCGGCCCATGAAGGGCTGCACCTGCACTATGAGCAGGCCCAGACGCGCTATCTCGACAGGCGCGAGCGCTGGTACAACCTGACAACCCATTTTCCGTGGATCGGCATGCGGACGGCACAGATGGACGGTGCGCACATCGAGTATTTCCGCGGCATCGCGAACCCGATTGGCGTCAAGGTGGGCCAGGGCATGACGCGTGAGTGGATTCAGGATCTCGTACGAACGCTGAATCCGAATAACGAGCCCGGTCGCCTCACATTGATTCACCGCTATGGCGCGAAAGCCATCGAGGACCACCTGCCGGACCTGGTCACGGCGGTTCGTGAGGTCGGCTCGCCGGTCCTGTGGGTTTGCGATCCCATGCATGGCAACACCGAGAGCACAGCGGATGGGATCAAGACACGCCGTTTCGAGAATATTGTGGCCGAACTTGAAGCCGCATTCCGGGTGCACCAGAAGATGGGCACGCATCTCGGCGGCGTGCACCTCGAGCTTACGGGTGAGAACGTGACGGAGTGCACCGGTGGTGCACGCGGACTGACCGATGGCGACCTCGCCAGGGCCTACAAGTCAACGGTCGATCCGCGTCTTAACTACGAGCAGGCGATGGAAGTCGCCATGAGGATCGCCGGCATCTAGACGCGCTTCCATTCTCCGGGTTGCAGGCCTTCCACGGACCAGTCGCCAATGGAGTAGCGGATGAGTCGCAGCGTCGGCAGCCCGACGGCCGCGGTCATGCGGCGCACCTGGCGGTTGCGACCCTCAGTTAGCGCGATCTCTATCCAGCTGTCGGGGATACTGGCTCGATAGCGAATGGGCGGGTCCCTTGGCCAGAGATCGGCGGGCTCCTCAATTTGCCGCGCTGTCTCGGCCCGGGCGGGGCCATCTTTAAGCGTCACGCCGCTCACCAGCTTGTCGAGCTGCTCTTGCGTTGGTGTGCCTTCCACCTGGGCCCAATAGGTCTTGCGTGTGCCGGATTTCGGCTGGCTGATGCGAGCCTGTAGCGGTCCGTCGTCAGTGAGCAGGAGCAGACCCTCACTGTCAAAGTCGAGGCGGCCGGCAGGGTAGACGCCGGGCACGTCCACATAGTCACTGAGCGTCGCGCGGCCATCTGAGTCGCGGAACTGGCTCAGCACCTTGAATGGCTTGTTAAGCAGGATCAGCACTTCAGGTCATCTCCGGCAATCGGTACAATGCACGCCTTTTCCGGCCACGCTTCCTGACGGGCCTTACAGGCCAAGAATCGAGATACTAATGCAATACGATCATATTAATGTACCCGTCGATGGCGAGGCCATCACGATCAACCCGGACCATTCGATTAACGTTCCGGACTTTCCGATCATTCCCTACATTGAGGGCGACGGTATTGGCAGCGATATCACGCCCGTGATGTTGAACGTCGTCGAAGCAGCCGTTGAACTCGCCTATGGCGACCATCGCCAGATTCGCTGGATGCCAATTTATGCCGGGCAGAAGGCGGTTGATGTCTACGGTGACGACAACTGGTTGCCGGATGAGACGCTGGACGCGCTGCAGCGCTATGTCGTGTCGATCAAAGGCCCGTTATCAACACCGACCGGTGGCGGAATTCGATCACTGAACGTCGCGATTCGCCAGACACTGGACCTGTTCGCCTGTGTCCGACCGATCCGTTACTTTCCGGGTGTCGAAACCCCGATGAAGGACTCGGATCTCGTCGACATGACGATCTACCGCGAGAATACGGAAGACATTTACGCGGGGATCGAGTACCCGACGGGTTCGCAGGAAGTGCAAAAGCTCATTCATTTTCTGCACACGGAGCTCGGGGTCACCGAGATCCGATTCCCGGCGAGCTCCGGAATCGGGATCAAGCCGGTATCGCGTGAGGGCTCTGAGCGATTGGTTCGCAAAGCAATCCTGCATTGCATCGAACGCGATCAGGGCTCGGTGACGCTCGTCCACAAAGGCAACATCATGAAATACACCGAAGGCGCGTTTTGCCATTGGGGTTATGACGTTGCGCGTACTGAATTTGGCGCGACCGAGAAAGATGGCGGTCCATGGCTCGCGTTTAAGAATCCGGTGACCGGCCGCGAAATCGTCATCAAGGACGTAATCGCCGACAACTTCCTGCAGCAGATCCTGTTGCAGCCTGAAGAGTACGACGTCATCGCGACGCTGAATCTCAACGGTGACTACATCTCCGATGCACTGGCTGCGCAGGTAGGTGGTATTGGTATCGCACCGGGCGGCAACATCGGCGAGGGACTTGCCGTATTCGAGGCAACGCACGGTACTGCGCCGGGTTTTGCGGGCAAGAACCGCGTTAATCCGGGTTCGCTGATTCTGTCGGCCGAAATGATGCTGCGTTATCTCGGGTGGACCGAGGCGGCCGACCTGATCATCAGGGGTGTTGCCGGCACGATCAAGAATGGTGAACTGACTTTTGACCTGGCGAGACTGCGTAGCGCCATTCGCAAACCAAAGCGCAAAGCGAAAACCCATAATAAGAAGGAAGTCGAGGAGCAACTCGAAGAGCTTATTCCGGGTGCTCGCCTGGTCGGTACGCGTGGCTTTGGGCGCGCAATTATTCGTCACATGACGGACTAGTGACGATCTTCGACCGTTCTTGCCGCGCTTGTCCGCGGCTATCCGGTTTCCTCGACGAGGTTAAAGACCGTTATCCCGACTACTACTGTCGGCCGGTGCCACCTTTTGGTGCGCCGGATGCGCGTTTTCTCATTGTTGGACTGGCGCCCGGAATGCACGGGGCAAATCGCTCGGGGCGACCGTTTACAGGCGACCACGCGGGTATCCTGCTCTACCAGATGCTGCACAAATACGGCTTCGGCAGCCGGGATCACTCGGAGTCGGTCGATGACGGTCTGGAACTCACAGACTGCCGCATTACCAACGCCGTGAAGTGCCTGCCGCCCGACAATAAGCCTGTTGGTGCAGAGATCAATA
>JAHEGH010000123.1 GCA_024639825.1 Gammaproteobacteria bacterium | reverse complement strand
TAGCAGAATTTCAGAACCTGGCCTGCGAAATTCAGCGGGTGAAACTGCAACCCAATGCAGACGGTCGCTATTTGATGAGTTCGCGAACCATCGCGGTGTCGACGTGTTGCAGAAAATTTGTAGCTTTGCCGTCTGCCAACGTCCACACATGGGCCATCCTTACGGCACAGGGTTCACCAGACTCCTTGTGTTTCCAGGTGTACTGGCCATCGGCTATGACCGTGTCGCCATCCCCAACGAGCCGATTAACGACAACGCCCCAATCGTCGCTGAATTCACCAAGGCGCATGAAGACATTCTCGACCACCGCCTGAGGACCAATGTAGGTGCCGGCCAGCGGGAAGCCATCGGCCTCAGTCCATGAAATGTCGTCAGCGAACTTCGCGACAACGGCGGGAACGTCCCCGCTTGCGAAACTCTGATAAAGCCCTTCAATGATTTCCTTGTTGGTCACCTGGGTACCCTCTTGGTCAATTGTCTTCGGAGTTCATATCTTGTTCTAGTCGTGTTCGGTCGCCCGAGCCAGGTCGGCATCAATCGATCTACCGGCGCGGATATAGTGATAAGCAGCCCACGGCAGCATGACGCCGGTGACGATCAATAAGGAGTATCGAATCGCCTCCTCGCCAAACTGGGGTTCCAGCAACGTGCTGATAATCCCCGTCACCTGCGGTCCCAGCAACAGGCCGATGACATTGATGATCAGCAGCGCAAGCGCCGAGGTCACAGCACGCATGCGCAGCGATACGAGACTCTGTGCCTGGGCGAGGACCGGTGCCAGGTAAACGTTGGCCGTGCAGGCGGGAATAATGAACAACAGGATTGCGGTCCGCCACGAGCCCGCGCTGAACATCAATGCGTACATGACGGCCGTCACCAAAACGGTCAGCCCAATAAACACCAGCGCCTTCCTGTGGCTCGTCTGGCCGAGGTGGTCGGCGATGTAGCCACCCAGAAAGAAACCGGCACCACCGGCAATACCCAGAATCGGTCCGAGCCATAACCCAAGCGTCGCGACATCCATGCCGAAGCTGCGCACGAGAAAGCTCGGGAGAAAATTGATTACTGAGTAGCCCACAAACGACGACATACCCGCAGCGATAGTCATGTGCACAAACGACGGACGCGTCCATAGCGCGCGAAGCGTCTCTTTCCACGGTGGCCGCGCGCCTGTTGCCTCACGCCCCTCGGAATGTCCCCGCTTCGGCTCCTTGACCGTTAAGCGCACAATGAGCGCCAGCAGGAGGCCTGGCGCGCCGACCACGAAAAAAGCCTCGCGCCAACCGATGTTCTGCGCAACCCAGCCACCTGCCAGGTAAGCGAGCATGATTCCGGCGGAGATGCCGATCGTGTAGACACCCATTGCCGTGGAGCGCTGTTCCGGAGGGTAGTAGTCGGCGATCATCGAGTGTGCGGGTGGGCTGCACCCGGCCTCGCCCACACCGACGCCAACACGGGCCAGCGCAAGCTGCACGAAATTGGCAGCCAGCCCCGACAATGCCGTCATGCCGCTCCAGACTGCGACAGCGAGTGCGATCAGGTTGCGGCGGTTGTGCCGATCAGCGTAGCGTGCGATGGGAATGCCAAGTGCTATGTAGAACATCGCGAATGCTGGCCCCGTCAGGAACCCAAGCCATGCATCGCTAACCTGGAATTCGTCCCGCAGGGCCGGCAGCAGGATCGCGAGAATCTGCCGATCGACAAAATTGAACATGTACACGATGGCCAGCATGACCAGCGCATAGCGACGTGCGCCTGCAGAAATCGACGGCGCGACGCCCGTCACCGGTCGCGTTTTTCTGCCGGCGCTACGCTAGCCGCATTCGGGCGACGTGAATCGGACGATCCCCTGTAGACCCCGTCCTTGAAACCGACACTCTGGATGCTCCCCATCGTGTAGCGCGTGCGCTGCAAGTCATGCCCTTTCTCCTGCAGGAGCCGCACCGTGTCGGGGCTAAAGCCGGGCTCAAGCTGCAGGACATCCGGATACCACTGGTGATGCATGCGTGGGGCGATCGCCGCTTCGGCGAGATTCATGCCATGGTCGATGACATTGACCACAACCTGCAGAACAGTCGTGATAATTCTGCTGCCACCTGGACTGCCGGTCGCAAACCATGGCTCACCGTCTACCAGCACAATGGTTGGCGTCATGGAACTCAACGGGCGCTTACCTGCTGCGATCGAATTCGCGTCGCCACCCAGCAGGCCGTAGCCATTGGGTACGCCCGCTTTGGCGACGAAATCGTCCATCTCATTGTTCAACAGGAAACCGGCGCCTTCGACAGCAATCGCCGATCCATAGGAGAAGTTCAACGTATAGGTATTCGCGACAACGTTGCCTTCATCATCGATCACTGAGAAATGCGTTGTGTCCGGGCTTTCCGGAACCGGCTCGACACCTGGCGCCACATCCTCCGACTTGCGTGCGATTTTCATATCGATCGTCGCCGCGAGTTCTTTGGCATAGGCCTTGCTGGTCAACCATTCAACCGGCACGTCAACGAAATCCGGATCACCCAGGTATTCAGAGCGGTCCGCGTAAGCAAGACGCGCCGCTTCGGTCAGCAGGTGCACATTATCTGCGCCGCCGGCGCCCAATTCCGCAACCGGAAAATTCTCGAGGATGTTGAGCATCTGAATAAGGTGAATGCCACCCGAACTTGGCGGCGGCATGGTGATGATTTCGTAACCTCGATAGGTACCGCGTGCTACGTCGCGAACAACAGGCTTGTATGCGGCCAATGACTCCTGGTCGACGAGCCCGCCGCCGCGAGCCATCTCCGCAACGATCAGCCTGGCTGTCTCGCCAGAGTAAAAACCGGCCGGGCCATCCTCGGCAATGCGTTCGAGCGAGGCCGCAAGATCTTCTTGCACCCACAATTCGCCGGGTTCGTACGGAACACCACCTTTCTTATAGAAGTAGCCACAGGCTGCTTCGTCCTGACACAGTCTGTCACGCCGCGCCCGCAGCAATCCGGCCAGGTCATAGGTCATGGTGACGCCTTCGCGGGCCTGCTGGATTGCCGGCTGCAGGAGACGCTTCCAGGGCAGGCGGCCGAACTCGCTGTGGGCCTTGTAAAGCCCTGCCACCGTTCCCGGGACGCCTGCAGACAGGTGCGAAAACCGTGCCTTGTCGTTGTCGACGTCACCATTCTCATCAAGGTACATGTCACGCGTCGCGCCGATCGGTGCCATTTCCCGATAATCGATAGCGATATCGGCGCCCGACTCGGCATGGTGAATCAGCATGAACCCGCCACCACCGAGGTTACCTGCCCGGGGCAATGTTACCGCCAGTGAAAATCCCACGGCGACGGCAGCATCAACGGCATTGCCGCCTGCCTCGAGGATTTCCGCACCGACAGCCGACGACAAGTAGTTCTGGGAGGCCACCATGCCGGCCGGTCCCAATGTGGGATGTATCCGGGAGTCATACTGAATAATGGGGGCCTCGGAAACCTGGGCCACTCCCTGGGTCGAGATAAGCGTCGCGCAAATGGCGACCAGCATCGAGCGCATCTGAATTCCCCTAAGGCAGTACTGTCTTGAACAGGAAGAAGAAGATAATCGCAAGGAAAGCGCCGGCCGGAATCGTGACAACCCATGAGACCAGGATCCGCGCAACGACGCGCAAATCAATTGCCTCGATACCACGAGCCATGCCCACACCGAGCACCGCGCCAACGAGTGTGTGCGTCGTTGAGATCGGCATGCCGGTGCCGGACGCAATCACAATAGTCGTTGCCGCCGCCAGTTCCGCCGCAAAGCCGCGGCTCGGCGTGAGCTGCGTAATTTTCTTGCCCACCGTTGCGATAACGTGACGGCCGAACGTTGCAAGGCCGACGACGATACCGCCACCACCAAGCGCCAGCACCCAGATCGGCAACGCGGACTTGGCACCGATTTCGCCCGAAGTAGCAATACTGACGACAGCGGCCAGCGGACCGATCGCATTGGCAACATCGTTGGAGCCGTGTGCGAACGCCATGCCACAGGCCGTGACGACCATGAGGATGCCGAAGACGCGTTCGACCGTGACGAAGTGCTGTTTCTTCTCAGCTTTCGGATCGGCTTCTATGCGGCTGATAAAGTACGAGCCCAGCAGCGCAATGGCTGCCGCTAACGCTATCGCAAGAATGTAACTGTCACGAAGGCTGATCGTCAGGCCAACATGACTGAGTCCCTTAAGAATCGTGACCAGGGTAATCGTAAACGCGGCCAGGAAAATATAGACCGGCACATAGCGCTTGGCTTTTGCGAGAGGGTCGTCCTGGCTGAGGATCAGCTTCTGCACGCTACGGTAAATCAGGTAAGCAATAAAACCAGCGGTAAGCGGGGACACGACCCAGCTCATGACGATGGTGCCAACTTTGCCCCATTGCACAGCATCGACACCGATGCCGACAGCGGCAAAACCGACGATGGCGCCGACAATCGAGTGCGTCGTCGAGACCGGCCAGCCGTTCCTGGATGCGATCAGCAGCCAGGTGCCTGCCGCGAGCAGCGCGGCGAGCATGCCGTAGATCAGCAATCGTGGGCCGTCTTCCATGCCGATCAGCAGGTCGGCATCAACAATCCCCTTGCGGATCGTTGACGTAACTTCGCCACCAGCCAGCACAGCACCGGCGAATTCGAAAATTGCGGCTACCAGAATCGCCTGTTTGATCGTCAGTGCTTTGGAACCGACCGACGTAGCCATCGCATTCGCAACGTCATTCGCGCCGATTCCCCAGGCCATGAACAGGCCGAAAGCTGCGGCTAAGCCGATATAGACGAGTTGTGCATCCATAGTGTGTCCCCCGGGAAAACAGGTACTCCCGATTTATGATTTTTTGTTAGTGAGACAGCAGCAATTCGAGTCGACGCCCGACTCGCTCAGCCATATCCGCGATTTCGCCTGTCAACGAGATTACCTCGTAAAGAAACATCGCATCTATCGGATCAAGTGTCTTTTCGATATCGAACAATGTAGAGCGAAGCCTCGTCTGTTGTTCATCGGTCTTGGTCTCAATCTGGTCCAGCTCTTCAATCAGCTCTGAGACGAGATCTACTTCGGCGCCTCTAAAGCCCGCCGTGAACAGCTCGTCCAGCTCGCGCACACTCTTGCGCGCCTGTTTTGCTGCGTCGATGTTGCTGTCTACAAATTCGAGGAACATATCCGCGATCGGTTCAGGAATGGACATCTTGCGTCCCATGATGACGCCGGACACATCCTTGGTGCGATTCGCGATCTTGTCCTGAACGAGCAGCAGCTCAAGAAGATCTTCTCGCGGTACCGGCATGAACAAGCTCTTCGGCATGTGCAGCCGAATTTCCTTCTTCATGTTATCGGCCTCATGCTCCAGCACCTCGATCTGGCCCCGAATCTCGGCCATGCGCTTGTGATCTTTGTCGATAACAGCCGCTACAAACGGCCGCAACTTCTTGGCACAGCGAAAAGCCAGGTCAATGTGTTTTTCGAGGGGCCGTACCGGCGATGAGCCGAATATATTGGCCAGCATATTTGCCATTTGTTCTTATCCTCCCAGGTTCGCGTGGGGATGCGCGAGGCGCAATCGTACCACGCGAAACGGCGCAAATCGCGCCTGTCGAGCGTGCTAAACTGCGCGCCACTCAACTCCCTGAACAATCCGTAGATTACGAAATGGCATATTGGTTAATGAAGTCGGAACCCGACGTTTACAGTATCGACGACCTGGAGCGCGATGGTCGCGAAATGTGGGATAGCATTCGCAACTATCAGGCACGCAACATGATGCGTGACGATATGGTGATCGGAGATGAAATCTTCTTCTACCATTCGAACTGCAAAGAACCAGGCATCGTCGGCATCATGAAGGTTGCGAGCGAGCCCTACCCCGACCCAATCCAGTTCGACAAGAAATCGAACTACTACGACCCCAAGAGCTCGAAAAAAGAACCACGCTGGGTCCTGGTAGATGTCGAGTTCGTGCGCAAACTCAAGCGCAATATCACGCTAGCCGAGATCAAGGCCGATAAGCGCCTTGAGGACATGATTCTCACGCGCCGTGGAAATCGACTATCGATCATGCCTATCGAAAAGAAGCACTGGAATAGAATCCTCAGCCT
>JAHEGH010000050.1 GCA_024639825.1 Gammaproteobacteria bacterium | reverse complement strand
TTGTAAAACTCAAGATACCATTCTACGAAGTTCTTGACGCCGGTTTCTATCGGCGTGCTGGGCTGGTAGCCCACATCGTCGGCCAGGGCCTTCGTGTCGGCCCAGGTGTCGGGCACATCGCCCGGCTGCAGCGGCAGCAGGTTCTTCTCGGCTTCTTTCCCCAGGCATTTCTCGACGGCACCGATGTAATCCATGAGCTCAACCGGCTGCTGGTTGCCGATATTGTAGAGGCGATACGGCGCCATGCTCGTCCCGGGATCAGGGTTCGCTGCGTCCCAGTTCTCATTCGGCGTTGCCGTATTATCGCTGGTGCGAACCACGCCTTCCACGATGTCATCGATGTAGGTGAAGTCGCGCTTGTGCTTGCCGTAGTTAAAGACGTCGATGGGCTTGCCTTCAATGATGGCGCGCGTGAACAGGAACAAAGCCATGTCCGGGCGACCCCACGGACCGTAGACCGTAAAGAAACGCAGACCCGTCGTCGGCAGGTTGTACAGATTCGAATAGGTGTGCGCCATCAGCTCGTTGGCTTTCTTGGTTGCGCCATAGAGTGCCAGCGGATGGTCCACGTTCTGGTGGATCGAGAACGGCATTGTCGTGTTCGCACCGTAGACAGAACTCGATGACGCGTAGGTCAGGTGCTGCACATCGTGGTGCCGGCAGCCTTCCAGGATGTTCAGGAATCCAACAATGTTGCTGTCAATGTAGGAATGCGGATTCTCAATGGAGTAGCGCACGCCGGCCTGCGCAGCCAGGTTGATCACCTTGTCGAACTTTTCTTCGGCGAACAGCGCTTCCATCGCAGGACGATCGGCCAGGTCGATGCGGGCCATAGAGAACGCATCGTAATTGTCGAGGACGGCAGCGCGCGACTCTTTGAGATTGACGTCGTAGTAATCGTTGAAGTTGTCGAGGCCGACGACGGTGTCGCCGCGCTCGAGCAGCTGCTTCGCCGTGTGAAAGCCGATGAAGCCGGCGGCGCCTGTTACAAGAATTTTCATCTATTACCTTTCCCGTAGGAGGGCCTTCAGGCCCGAATTCGCGGCTGAAGCCGCTCCAACGATAGTTTCAAAGTCGGTCATCAACCGCATCAGACGGCAGCACATACTTGATATCGTAGAGCACTGACGTGTCCTTACAGAACGCCCGGATGCCCTCGGCGCCCAATTCGCGGAACTCATCATGCGCAACACCAATGATGACCGCATCATACGCCCCCTGCTCCGGAGCGGCGACGAGATCGAGTCCGTATTCGTCCCTGGCTTCCGCGGCATCCACCCAGGGATCGTGCACGTCGACGTTCATGCCATACGACGCCAACTCGGCGACAATGTCGACGATCTTGGTATTGCGGAGGTCCGGGCAGTTTTCCTTGAACGTCAGGCCGAGCATCAGTACGCGCGCATCGTGCGGCTGGATCATTTTGCCGAGCATGAGTTTGACGATCTGCGATGAAATATAGAGCGACATGTTGTCGTTAATGCGCCGTCCCGCAAGAATCATCTGCGGATGGTAGCCAAGCTGCTCGGCTTTGTACGTCAGGTAGTACGGATCAATGCCGATGCAATGGCCGCCGACCAGCCCCGGCCGGAACGGCAGGAAGTTCCACTTCGTGCCGGCCGCGACGAGCACTTCTTCGGTATCGATGCCGACGCGCTCGAAGATCATTGCGAGTTCGTTCACCAGTGCGATATTCACGTCGCGCTGGGTGTTCTCGATCACCTTCGCGGCTTCGGCCACCTTGATACTGGACGCCTTGTGCGTGCCGGCCGTGATGATCGATGCATAGACCTCGTCGACAAAGTCGGCCGCCTCGGGCGTGGACGCCGATGTCACTTTCAGGATCGACGGCAGGCGATGTTCCTTGTCGCCCGGATTGATGCGCTCGGGGCTGTAACCGACGAAAAAGTCCTCGTTCAACTTCAGGCCGGAACCTTGTTCGATCAACGGCACACAGAATTCTTCGGTAGCCCCGGGATACACGGTCGACTCGTAGACGACGATGTCGCCCTTCTTGATGACCTTGCCCAGCGTGATGCTTGCCGCGCGCAGCGGCGTCAGCAACGGACGGTTGCTGTCACCGATCGGGGTCGGCACCGTCACGACGTAGAAATTGCAGGCCGCGATGTCATCGAGATTCGACGTGTACGTGAGGTGGCTGGCCTCGGCGAGCTCTGCGCTCGAGCACTCCAGCGTCGAGTCGGTGCCACCTTCCAGTTCCGCGACACGACCTTCGTGAATATCGAAACCAATGGTCGGGTACAGCTTGCCGAACTCAACGGCGAGCGGCAGGCCAACGTAACCCAGACCGACGATACCAATTTTCAGATTCTTGACGTCAAACATCTTCAGCTCTTGCCTTCAACAGGGACTCTCCGGAAATCAGGTGCTTAAGTATCACATCGGGTCACCAATTTCGCGGTACACGGTCTCATAACTATCTGCCATCCGGGCCGGACCATACCGCCCGGCCTTCTCCCTGTTCAGGGAACTCATTTTGAGACGCCCGCTCGTATCAGCCAGTATCGCCCTGATGCCTTCAAGCAGCTGCTCCGCGTTCTCCGGTTCCACGAGGTGACCGTTGACGCCGTCCTCCACGATATCCGGAATGCCGTCGACGTTTGAGGCAACGATAGGTAAGCCGAATTGCATGGCATCGAGCAGGATTGAGCCGAGTGCCTCATGCAGGGACGGATAGACGAATACATCCAGTGCTTCCAGGTAGTCCCCGACATTGTCCACCCAACCCAGGAGTTCGATGTTTGTCAGATCGCCGATCTGCTCCCGAAACAGTGCTTCGTCCCCGCCTTCCCCGCACAGCAGGAAGTGCCAGTCAGGGTAACGCTCAGCCGAGATTCGGGCGGCATCGATTATGGTGGACTGCCCCTTATGCGAGTGTATAAGGGCACCCATGTGACCGATCAGTATCTTGCCGTCGTACGCCGCCCGAATCCGGCGCACTTCACTGTCGTTCGCGACCAAGCTCGCGTGCGCATCCGGAACGATCAACGCCTGCTGTTCGGGATGGCGCTTTTGCAGTTCGACTGCCGCAGCCGAGGACACCGCAGCAACCAGGCTGGCATGCTTGTACGCGAGTGAACGTAGCCAGGATTTGGATTGCGGATTCACCACGCGGCGCGTAATGACGTACGGAACGCCGAACAGCAACCTGGCCAGCAGGCAGCTGTAGACCGTGCGTGCGTCATGAGCATGCGCGACGCCGCTGCCTCTGACAGCGAGGCCTGCAGCAATCGGGTTTGCCGCGACACAACGAATTTCGAGACGATCCACATCGGCACAACGATCCGCCAGGCTGCTGCCGTGGCGTACAACCAGGATCTGCTCCCTGCCGCGACTGGAGAGTTCGCGAACAAGGAGTTCTACCTGCCGCTCGCCACCCCTGAATGTCGGCGCAAGATTAAGGTGGCAAATTGGTGGCAATCGTTCCTCCCTGGAGTCTCGCGCAAGGCGCGCCCGTGTGTCAGCCCAAGTACCAAAGAGCCAGCAGGCCCGTGATACTCATCGTGATCGTGTACGGCAGCGCCATGACGACCATGCGGCCATAGGATAAGCGGATCAGCGGCGCCAGTGCCGAGGTCAGCAGGAACAGGAACGCCGCCTGGCCGTTCGGCGTCGCCACGGACGGAATGTTGGTGCCCGTGTTGATCGCAATAGCCAGCGCATCGAACTGCTCGCGCGTGATCTCACCGGCGTTGAACATCGTCTCGACTTCGCTGATATAAACGGTCGCGACGAAGACGTTGTCGCTGATCATCGAGAGCATGCCGTTCGCCATGTAGAACAATGCTTCCTGGGCCTTGCCGTCGTAGGTCATCACCCAGTGAATAACCGGTGAAAACAGTTCCTGATGATGAATCACAGCGACGATCGCGAAGAACACCACCAGAAGCGCGGTGAATGGCAGGGCCTCTTCAAACGCGTGGCCGATGCGATGTTCCTCCGTCACGCCGTTGAACGCCGTCGCCAGTACGATAACGAGCAGGCCGATGATACCCGGCTCGGCCAGGTGCTTGCCCAGAGCGATAACGAGGATCACGCCAACGATCGCCTGGACGACGATGACGGCGGTTTCCCGCTTCGTGCGCTTCTCCGACATGTCCAGATCGAACGCTTCGAGCACGTCCCGCACCTTGGGCGAGAGCTTCGCGCCATAGCCGAACGACCCGGTGAATTCGAGCACGGCACAGGTGATCAGCCCCACGACCAGCACCGGCATGGAGATGTGCGCCATCTTCATGAAGAATTCTGCGAATTCCCACCCCATGATCTTCGCGATGAGGAGGTTCTGCGGCTCGCCGACCAGCGTCGTCACACCGCCCAGTGCCGTGCCCACCGCGCCATGCATCATCAGGCTGCGCAGGAAAGCGCGAAACTGTTCCAGGTCATAGCGATGAAGTTCGACAACCTGGTCGTCCGTCGTCGGATCGTGATCGTGATCAAATTTCTTGCCCGAGGCGACCTTGTGGTACACACCGAAGAAACCGACGGCCACGGTAATGATCACGGCCGTAACCGTCAGTGCATCGAGGAATGCCGACAAGAACGCCGCCGAAAATGAGAACAGCAACGACAGGAGCACCTTTGAGCGCACCTTCAGCAAAATCTTCGTGAACGTGAACAACAGCATCTCGCGAAGGAAATAGATGCCTGCCACCATGAACATGAGCAGCATGATCACGGGAAAGTTCTTCAGCGCCTCTTCGTAGACGTTTTCAGGTGACGCCAGCCCCAAAATGATGGCCTCGACGGCCAGCAACCCACCGGGCTGCAGCGGATAGCACTTCAACGCCATTGCCAGCGTGAAAATAAACTCGATGATAAGCACCCAACCGGCCAGGAACGGGTCGTAGACGACCAGTATCGGGTTGAGAATCAGGAAGGCGATAATTGTGAGCTTGTACCAGGACGGTGAATTGCCTAGAAAGTTTTCGCGAGTCGCTTCTGCCAACGTATGGGCCATCGGGTGTTTATCCTTTTGTTTTTAGTTGGAGTGCGCGCCAGGCGCGAACCACGAATTCTAGTCAAAATCCCAGACGCACGCACCGGATTTGCGGATTTTTTCGAGCATGGCCTCGTGAGCGGCAGCCTCATTGGCCGTCGCTTCGATGACGGTGAGCTTGTAGCTAACTCCCTGCGGGGAAGCAGCATCTTGTGAGAGAGTCTTCAGCCCCGAATTCGCGGCTGCCGCCGCTTCAGCAGATTCTTCCTCGTCCAGCAACAGGCTCGACTGCCCACCGGTCATCGCGAGATAGACGCGCGCCAGCAGCTCGGAGTCAATCAGGGCCCCGTGGACATCGCGCCTGGAAGCATCCACTTCGTAGCGCTTGCACAACGCGTCGAGGCTGTTGCGCTGGCCCGGGTGAATCTCGCGGGCCAGAGACAGCGTGTCGAGCACTTTGCAGTGTTCCGTGATTTTCGGCTGCTGGTGCTTCATGAGCCGGAGTTCGTGCTCGATGAAGCCCACGTCGAAGTCAGCGTTGTGAATAACGAGTTCGGCGTCTTTTACGAATGCGATGAATTCATCCACGATCTCGTGAAAGCGCGGCTCAGTTTCGAGTTGCGCGCGGCTTATCCCGTGGACGGCCTCGGCGCCTTCGTCAATATCGCGGTCCGGGTTCAGGAAACGATGGAACTCGCGCCCGGTCAGGCGGCGATTGACCATCTCGATACAGCCGATCTCGATGATGCGATGCCCCTGGGCGGTCGACAGGCCGGTTGTTTCAGTATCGAGTACGATTTGTCTCATAGCTCATCAATCCCACGGTTTGCCAGCTCATCCGCGGCTTCGTTGCCCGGATTGCCGTCGTGGCCCTTCACCCATTTCCACGTAATCTCGTGCCGCTGGGTCGCCTCGTCGAGCGCCACCCACAAGTCCTGGTTCTTCACAGGCTTCCTCGCGGACGTTTTCCAGCCGCGCTTCTTCCAGTTCGCCATCCACTCGCTCACGCCGTCCATCACATATCTGGAGTCGGTATGCAGCATGACCTTGCTCGCGCTCTTCAACGCGTTCAGCGCCTCGATGGCGGCCGTCAGTTCCATGCGGTTGTTGGTGGTTTCGGCCTCGCCGCCGTGCATCGTCTTACGATGACGCCCGGCAATCAATACGACGCCCCATCCGCCCGGACCAGGATTACCCCTGCATGCCCCGTCGGTGTATATCTCAATCGTTGGTGTCAAAACCGGATCTTATAAAACGAATTCTTGATACTCGTGTGGAAGGTTCGGCCAGGCCCGTGACGACTTTCGGCTTGCGCCACCAGAGCGGCCTTACCGGCGTCAGCGCGCTGACCCGCTTTTGCGCCGTGAGCATATAGCAAGCAGCCAGCTCGGGCCACAGCGCCTGGCCGCGCAGCTCCCACTTCGGCGATCCACCGACCGACTTGCGCGGCAGCGGCCAGCGAAAGAAATAGCGCTGCTCACCCAGGATGCGCATGTCGAGCAGCTTGAGCCAATCCCTGAGACGTCGATCCGAGATCAGATGATCTGCGCCCGGCGGCATGCCGGCGCCCGGGATCAGGCGCCTGAGACCCCACAGACCGCCTGGCTTGAAGCCGAGGATGACAATATGGCCGTTCGCACGCAGGACACGGTCCACCTCGCGCAGAATCTCATGTGGACGGTCACTGAAGTCCAGCGTGTGCGGCAGCAGAACCGCGTCTATCGAATCGCTTTCGATGGGCAACCTGTGCAGCTCCCCAATGGTGGAAGGCTCGCCAGCGGCCGTCTCAGCGATCACGGCGCAGCGCTGGGTCCGGGTAAAGCGCGTAAACGTCCGGTTTTCGCCCCATATACCAAGCTGCAGGCACTGCTCACCGAAAATCCCGTCCAGGGCTTCCTCCACCACCCGGGCTTCCTGCTGCAGCAGGGCCTCGCCCAACGGCGATCGCAGCCATTCCTGCGTTTTGTGTGAACTTACCCCTTGCACAACGTTTCCGCCTCAGTAGGATAGCCCGATGTATTACATATTCCGGGCGACGACCCAACAATTATTGCAGAGAATTCGGGCGTTTGGCGTCTTCTTTGTCACCTTTTTCGCATTCATGGCGCCGGCCGTGGCCGTAGAGCCGTCGCTGACGCTCATTTCCCCGGTCGCTGGCATCGAAATGCCCTCGTCGCCCGCCCGCGCCGAAGACGTCCTGTCCAGGCTGCGTGCCGGCTTCGAACTGACCTACGAAGACAATCATCGCACCGCCGCCGAGCTCAAGTGGTTCGCGAAGCACCCGGAATACCTGAATCGCGTATTTACGCGCGCCCAGCGCTACCTGCCTTACATCCTGTCCGAACTCGAGCGCCGCGACATGCCGCTCGAGCTGGCCCTGCTGCCCATCGTCGAAAGCGCCTATGACCCCTTCGCTTACTCGCATGGCCGCGCGGCCGGCCTCTGGCAGATGATCCCGGGCACCGCGAAGCGCTTCGGCGTGAAACAGAACTGGTGGTATGACGGCCGCCGCGATGTCGTCGACTCGACCCGCGCCGCCCTCGACTATCTCGAGTACCTCGAAGAACTCAACGACGGTAACTGGCTGAACGCGATCGCATCCTACAACTCGGGCGAAGGCAACGTGCTGCGCGCCGCGCGCAAAAATCGCAAGGCCAACAAGCCGATCGACTTCTGGTACCTGAAGCTACCCAAAGAAACGAGCATGTACGTGCCGAAATTGCTGGCACTTGTTGAAATTGTCGCTAACCCGGGCAAGTACAACCTGACGCTGCCGGACGTACCGAATGAGCAGCAGTTCGTGGTGGCGGATATCGACACGCAGCTGGATCTCGCACTGGCGGCCGAACTGGCCGGTGTGAACGTCGACACGATCTACCAGTACAACCCCGGCTACAACCGCTGGTCGACGGACCCTGCGGGTCCGCACCGGCTGGTCATGCCGGTGGATGTCGCCGACCAGTTTACGGCCGCGCTGGAACAGGTCCCGACGCGCGAGCGCGTGCGCTGGCAACGCCACAAGGTGAAGGACGGTCAGGCGATCTCGCAGATCGCCGAACAGTACAACACGACGGTCTCGGCCCTGCGCGCCGCCAACAACATGCGCGGTAATACGATTCGGGCCGGCCACTACCTCATGATCCCGGTCGCAACCAAGCCGCTCAGCGCCTACAGCCAGAGCGCGGACGCGCGCTTGGCGAAGACGCAGAACCGCAAACGCTCCGGCAACAAGATCGAGCACGTCGTACGCAGCGGCGAGAGTTTCTGGACGATCTCGCGACGCTACAACGTGACGCATCGCCAGGTCGCAGCCTGGAATGGCATGGCGCCGGGTGACACGCTGTCGGTTGGCAAGAAACTCGTGATCTGGGCGAATGTGGGAGGGCCTTCAGGCCCGAATGTAGCAGACAACTCGCCGGCGACATCACCGATGCAGGCCGCGAACACCACGCGCAAACTGCGCTATACCGTGCGCAACGGCGACTCGCTGTATCTCATCGCCCGCAAGTTCCGGGTTGGCATCGACCAGATCGCCAGCTGGAACAGTATCGACCGAAACAAGATTCTGCGGCCGGGCCAGAAACTTAACTTGTATGTCGATGTGACAGCGCAGTCCAGCTAAATTGTGGGAGGGCCTTCAGGCCCGAATTCGCGGCTAAAGCCGCTCCCACAGGATTTTCATTGTAGAATAGCCGCCGATTCAATTTGGCAATGGGAAATATTATGGGCTTTATGGCCGGCAAGAAGGCGCTGATCGTCGGCGTCGCGAGCGATCGTTCTATTGCATCAGGCATCGCCGAAGCCTTCGCGCGCGAAGGCGCGGAGATTGCATTCACCTACCAGAACGACAAACTGCAGAGCCGCGTCGAGAAACTCTCCGCGCGCCTCGGCCAGAATACCGACCTGCTCTTCCCCTGTGACGTCACCTCTGACGATGAGATTGACGCCGTATTTGCCGGGCTGGGCAAGCACTGGGACGGCCTGGACATCCTCGTGCATTCCGTGGGTTTCGCGCCGCGCGAGCAGCTCGCGGGCGGCTTCACCGAGTCGATAACCCGGGAGGGTTACGCGATCTCGCATGATATATCGGCCTACAGCCTCGCCGCACTGGCGAAAGCGGCTTTGCCAATGATGGAAGGCCGCGATGCGGCAATTCTCACGCTGACCTACGACGCGGCCACCAAGGTCGTGCCCAACTACAACGTCATGGGCCTTGCCAAAGCAAGCCTGGAGTCCTGTGTGCGCTTCCTGGCGGCCGATCTTGGTCCGAAAGGGATTCGGGTTAACGCGATCTCAGCCGGCGCTGTAAAGACGCTGGCGGCGGCTGGTATCGGCGGGTTCCGGAAAATGCAGAGCTATGCCGTCAAGGCCTCGCCTTTGCGCCGCACGGTCACCATTGAGGAAGTCGGCAACACGGCCGCGTTCCTGTGCTCGGACCTGGCATCAGGCATAACCGGCGAAACGACCTTCGTCGACGCCGGCGTCAACATCATGGGCATGGTCTTCGACGACGACTAAAACTGGTACCGGACACCATATACCGAGTCTATGGTGTCCGGTACCAATTAATTAGGCGGGGTTTTCGGCCTCGTCTCCGGGTCCTTCGATCGCAACTTTCGTTCTCTCGCCCGACAGGCGGGCCACGATCGTGGCGCAGCACGCATCGCCCCACACGTTGACGCTGGTGCGGCACATGTCGAGGATGCGGTCGAAGACCATGAGCACTCCGATCGCTTCAACGGGCAGCCCTACAGCCGCCAGGATGATCGCAATCGCCACCAGCGATGCCGACGGCACGCCCGCAACGCCTATCGATGTCAGCAATGCGATCACAACGATCGTGAACTGCACGCCGAAGCTGAGCTCCAGTCCGTAAGCCTGCGCGAGAAACACCGCGGCCGCGCATTCGTACAACGCAGTGCCGTTCATATTGACGGTCGCACCCAACGGCAGGACAAAACTCGAGACCTTGTTCGACACGCCAACGTTGTCTTCAAGGCAGTCCATCGTGATCGGCAACGTCGCTGATGACGATGCCGTTGAAAACGCCGTCAGCATCGCGGGCGATGTGCCGGCCATTGTCTTGTAGGGCTTTACCTTGCCGACAAAACGCAGCAGCAGCGGCAGCGTGACGAACGCGTGTACCGCCAACGCGGCGAGAACACAAAAAGCGAAGATTGCCAGCGGCTTCGCGGCCGAGAAGCCTGCCGTCGACATCACCTCCGCCACGAGAGCGAAGACACCAATCGGTGCAAATTTCATGATGAACTCGGTCATGCTCATCATGACGTGGAAGACGGCGTTCCAGAAATTGAAGAGAGGCTCCGCGAACTGATGCGTAAGATGCGTCATGAAATAGCCGAACAGGATCGCGAAGAAGATCAGCCCGAGCATGTTGCCGTTGACCGCCGCGTCCAAAACGTTCGGCGGAATCATGCGCAAGAATACCGCGGCAACATCGCTGACACCCCTGCCCTCGACTTTCGAGGAAATATCCGTGGTGTCGGCCTCGAGTGCCAGCATCTCACCAGCAGGCACGCCGTCTGAAATGCCGGGTTGCACGGCGTTGATAATGAAGAGCCCGACCAGGATTGCCGCGAGCGTTGTGGTCGCATAAAAAAGCAGTGTCTTGCCGCCGAGCGCACCCAGGTTACCGCCCGAACCAATACCGGCCACACCGACGATGATCGATGATGTGATCAGCGGCACGATGATCATCTTCAGGGCGTTAAGAAATAACGTGCCGACGAAATCGAACATCGTTATGAGCGGCGTACCGAACAGATTTGGCGCGAAATCGTCAGTGGTCGCGGACTTCACGAAGTAACCAACGACAATCGCCAGAACAATTGCACCCAGGATCTGCCAGTGCAGAGCAATCTTACGCATACACCCCCCCGCTACGACATTATGCCGTTTAGGTAGTTTTTCTTATCGGGGCAGCTTACTAGAGCAGGTCGGACTGAGCCAGCACGTCATCGTTGATGATGACTTCGGCGTTCTCGCGCAATGCTTTGACAAACGCAACAAAGTCACCGATACCCGACTGGTCCGTCAGCTGCAGCTTGCCTGCGTCACGCTGTTCCAGCGGAAGACTCTCCGGACGCCCGGGGATTACCGCATCAAGACTGAATACCGTGTAGCCACCCACGCCATTGCGCGTGCTGCCTGTCGTCGGATTCTCCTGCGTCGGCTTTACGGCCGTAAACACGGAAACCATTACGAACTGATCAACACCATCGCCGTTACGTGACATCACGACCGGCTCTGCTGCCTCCGCACCAACGGCTGCAGCCGCGTCCGCGAAATCCGTACCGCTTGCAAGCGCGGCGAGCATCTCATCGGCCTTGGCCGCCATCAGGTCTTCAGCCTGCTGTGCCCTGAGGCTTCCGGCCACCTGCTCGCGAATATCTTCGAGCGGCTGGCGCATCGCCGGGGTGTGCTTCGTGACCGAGAAGACCGCCGAACGGTTCACATCGATTTCGACGATGTCGGAAATCTGCGCGCCCGTAAGAACTGCCTCGTCAAAGATTGCGTCGACGACCAACTGGCTGTCTCCAAAAGGCTCACCGCCGGAGCGTGTGAAACCCGTTACTGTCTGCACCTCGGCACCCATGTCAGCCGCAATAGCACGAATATCGGTTGCATCGAACAAAGCGCTCGAAAGCTTCGACTCCAGATCGCGGAACTGCCGTTCTGCCTTCTGGTCCTGAAGTTCCACCGTCAACTCAGCACGGACCTGATCCAGGGGCAATGCGCCCGGCTCGATAATCTGGTCGAGACGAATGATATGAAAACCGAATTCGGTTTTGACGGGACCCTCGATGGCGCCTTCGTCCATCGAGAAAATCGTTCCGCCGAAATCACCCGGCAATGCCGTTCGCGTCATCAGGCCAAGATCACCGCCACGGCTCGCCGTGCCACCGTCATCCGAATTATCTCTGGCGATGTCTTCAAACACCTCACCCGCATTAATGCGAGCCAGTAAGTCATTGGCCTTCGCCTCGGCCGCATCTTCATCGTCGCCGAATTGCACGAGAATATGTCGCGCCTGGCGCTGCTCGTCCTGCAGGTAGCGATCCTTGTTGATGTCGTAGTACTCAAGCAGCTCATCTTCGCTGACGGCAATCGTCTCGGCGATGTCACCGCGTTGGATTTCGATGTACTCGACATCGGCCGACTCGGGTAGCTGGAACAAGGTCGGGTTGTCATCGTAGTACGCGGCCACCATCTCATCGGTCACTTCGATCTCGTCCGCGACCGCGTCGGCGCCAATCGTCGCCAGGGTCACGATACGTTGTTCCGTTGCGAGATTGAGATAACGGCGGTAGGCCGAAGGCGTCAGCAGGGCTGAGCCGCGTATGGCACGAAGCAGTTGATCGCGACGCAAGGTCACTCGCTGCGCCCGTTCAAACGTCGCGGGCTCGTAGCCGTTCTGCGCAAGCAGGTTGCGATAGGTCTCGAGATCAAAGCGGCCATTCACCTGGAATTCGGGTGTGCGCTGGATCGTGGCGGTGATCTGTGCATCACTGATCTGGTAGCCGGCGTCCTCGAGATAATTGTCGATAACACGCTGCTCGATAAGCTGCTCGAGAATGGCGGTGCGCACTTGCAGGCGAATCTCGTCCGAAGCCTGTGAAAGCCGCGGCTCCTGCAACAGCTGGTCGCGGTAGGCAGCCTCAAACTGGTTCAGTCCGATATCGGAATCGTCGACCTTGGCGGCATAGTTGTTGCCAGTGAAGGTGAAGTTGGCTCCACCGACGAAGACGAACGTGACACCAATGACAGCCAGGATCGTGATGGCGACCCAGCCAGTGAATTTCTCGCGTAAGTTTTGCAGCATGATTTATCTTTATTCGATAGGGGCTCAAGACCCGAAATAAGGCGTGCGATTCTATAAATAAAAAAGCCCCGGGTCCATGCGGACCCGGGGCCTTTCATCAGTGGCGGAGCGGACGGGACTCGAACCCGCGACCCCCGGCGTGACAGGCCGGTATTCTAACCAACTGAACTACCGCTCCGAATCTGGTGGGTGCTGACGGGATCGAACCGCCGACCCTCGCCTTGTAAGGGCGATGCTCTACCAGCTGAGCTAAGCACCCAGGTTTGTTGGAGGGCCTTCAGGCCCGAATTCGCGGCTAAAGCCGCTCCAACAAACAACTTCGGAGCCTGTCCCGGCCCCGAAGCGGGCGCTAGTTTACGGCATCCTTCAGGCCTTTGCCAGCCTTAAATCCAGGTACATTTGAAGCCGGGATTTGGATCGTTTCGCCTGTGCGCGGATTACGTCCGGCACGAGCTGCGCGAGCCTTCACTGAGAAGGTTCCGAAGCCAACAAGCGACACCGAACCCCCATTGGCCAGCGTTCCCTGGATGCTGTCGAGTACTGAATCGACGGCTTTTGTTGCGTCAGCGCGTGACAGACCAGCAGCGCCAGCTACCGCATCAATAAGTTCACCTTTGTTCATGCTTTCACCCTTGCAGATTGATTTAAGGAAATTTCGATCAATCCAGCGAGCTCCCCCTATGGCGCAATCCGCTAGATCACCGTGCGCGTCTCCGTGCTACTACCTTTCACGCGCGGCTGCGACGTTTATACCTACTGGCATAATTAGGGTCAAATATCCTGCAACCACGCGGGTTCCAGCTATTTAGTGAGGGCGGACAACGTCCTTGGATTTTCGCTCTTTCGACGGCTTTTTGGACTCGCTCCCGGCGCCCTTTTTATGGCCTTCCGGGACGGGTTGATGGACCAGTGCATGATCCAAAACCTGGTCTATCCATTTCACTGGAACAATATCCAGTTTGTCCTTGATGTTCTTCGGAATTTCAGCGAGGTCTTTCTCGTTTTCTTCCGGGATTAACACCTTCGAAATGCCGCCCCGATGCGCCGCCAGGAGCTTCTCTTTGAGGCCACCAATCGGCAGTACTTCACCGCGCAGCGTGATCTCGCCAGTCATGGCCACATCGCTCTTAACGGGGATGTCGGTTAATGCAGACACCAGTGCCGTACACATGCCAACTCCCGCAGAAGGACCGTCCTTCGGCGTGGCGCCTTCGGGCACATGGATGTGCACATCGAGCTTCTGGTGGAAGTCCTCAGCCAGTCCCAGGACACTCGCACGACTCCGTACCACGGTCATGGCGGCTTCGATGGATTCCTTCATCACGTCGCCCAACTGACCGGTCGGGGTGAGCTTGCCCTTGCCCGGAACGACCGCGGCTTCGATGGTCAGCAGCTCGCCACCCACCTCGGTCCAGGCCAGGCCGGTAACCTGCCCTACCTGATCGTTATCCTCGGCCTTGCCAAAGCGGAACCGCCGCACGCCGAGATACTTTTCCATGCTCTTTGGGGTTACCAGCACGCGGCTCTTGCGCGGCTTGAGGAGCAGGGATTTGACCACCTTGCGGCAGATCTTGGAAATCTCGCGCTCGAGGTTGCGCACACCCGACTCACGCGTGTAATGCTGAATGATGTCGCGTACGGCACCTTCGGTAATCTTGAGCTCTTTCGCCTTGAGACCATTTTCCTTGAGCTGCTTCGGCACGAGATAGCGGAGCGCGATATTGGTCTTCTCATCCTCGGTGTAACCCGGGATGCGAATCACTTCCATACGATCCAGCAACGGCGCAGGAATATTCAGGCTGTTGGCCGTGCACACGAACATCGTGTCCGACAGATCGAAATCGACTTCGAGGTAGTGATCGGCAAAGGTCGAGTTCTGCTCAGGGTCGAGCACCTCGAGCAAGGCCGATGACGGGTCGCCACGGAAGTCCATGGCCATCTTGTCGATCTCGTCGAGCAGAAACAGCGGATTGCGTACGCCCGTCTTCGAAAGGTTCTGGATAATCTTGCCCGGCATCGAGCCGATGTAGGTACGGCGATGACCGCGAATCTCAGCCTCGTCACGCACGCCACCCAGTGACATCCGTACGAACTTGCGGTTCGTCGATCGCGCAATGCTCTGGCCGAGAGAGGTCTTGCCGACGCCCGGCGGCCCTACGAGGCACAGAATCGGGCCCTTGAGTTTTTTCACACGCTGCTGGACGGCGAGATACTCAAGAATGCGTTCCTTGACCTTCTCAAGACCGTAGTGGTCCGCCTCAAGCACGTCTTCAGCCTTCTTGAGGTCCTTGAAGACCTTGCTGCGTTTTTTCCACGGCGCCTTGACCAGCCAGTCGACGTAGTTGCGAACGACAGTGGCCTCGGCCGACATTGGCGACATGAGTTTAAGTTTGTTGAGCTCCGAAACGGCTTTTTCCTTCGCCTCTTTCGGCATGCCGGCTTTCTCGATCTTGTGTTCGAGATCGGCCAGCTCGTTCGGCGCGTCTTCCATTTCGCCGAGTTCTTTCTGAATGGCCTTCATCTGCTCATTCAGGTAGTACTCGCGCTGGCTTTTCTCCATCTGCTGCTTCACGCGTCCGCGGATGCGCTTTTCGATCTGCAGGACGTCAATCTCGCCTTCGATGATGCCCAGCACCTGTTCGAGGCGCCCCTTGATGTCCTGGATTTCGAGAATACGCTGCTTCTCGGAGAGCTTGAGCGCCATGTGCGCTGCAACCGTGTCAGCGAGGCGACCCGGCTCGTCGATGCCGGACAGCGAAGTCAGGACCTCGGGCGGCACCTTCTTGTTCAGTTTCACGTACTGCTCGAACTGCGAAATAATCGACCGTACCAGGACGTCGATCTCGCGTTCGTCGTGACGGTCCTCATCAGCGAGCGGGGTGATTTCTGCCGAGAAATGATCCTCGACATTGAAGCGATCGATCAGCGCACGTTCGCCGCCTTCGACCAGCACCTTGACCGTGCCATCCGGGAGCTTGAGCAGCTGCAGGATCGTGGCGAGCGTACCAACTTCATATAAATCATTGGGTTGCGGATCATCCAGGTCCGCCGCCTTCTGCGCAACCAGCAGGATGCGCTTGCCGGCGTCCATTGCCTTGTTCAGCGCAACAATGGACCTTTCGCGTCCAACGAAGAGTGGAATGACCATGTGCGGATACACGACCACGTCGCGCAATGGCAATACGGGAACGCCAGACGAGTCGTCGATGACCGAGTCGTCGTCGATCGAAGAAATCAGATCTTTTTCAGACATGCTGCCTCTTTAGTGTCCTGATGCATTAGTTCGCACCATTTCAGCGCGCTGTACGACGTGTGTGGCAAGACGTGGCCTGCCGGCAATGGCAGGCCCTTGTCAAAGGACGCAACGCAGCCACACACGTCGTACGGCGCGCCCTTCGGGACCCCTTGAAATACAGCACGACGGCGTTGCATCTCTTACCAAGGTCTCGACATTGGCTGCGATATGCGCCTTGTCCTGCTGTATTTCAAGGGGTCTGCAATTATGCGAACTAATGCATCAGGACACTAGGCGCCGTCGGACCCTGTAGGTCGTTGCGGCTGCTCGATGTTAACTGTCGGCGTCTCGTCCGACTCATAAATCACGTAGGGCTGGGTTTCGCCGGTTACGACGGCCTCGTCTACAACAACCTTCTTCGCGTTAGTCGATGAAGGCAGGTCATACATGGTATCGAGCAATACATTTTCAAGGATGGTGCGCAATCCGCGTGCGCCCGTTTTGCGTTCCATGGCTTTCTTGGCCACAGCCCGCAGCGCATCGTCCCGGAATTCCAGTTCGACCCCTTCCATTTCGAAGAGCTTGCCGTACTGCTTGGTCAGCGCGTTTTTTGGCTCCAGCAAAATCTGCACGAGCGCGTCTTCGTCCAGTTCCTCGAGGGTTGCGACGACCGGCAGGCGGCCGACGAACTCGGGGATCAGGCCGAAGCGAATCAAATCTTCGGGTTCGACATCATGGAGGAGCTCGCCAATGCTCTTCTTGTCCTCTTCGGTCTTGACCTCGGCGACGAAGCCAATGCCGCTCTTGGTGGAGCGATCCATGATGATCTTCTCGAGGCCCGCAAACGCACCGCCGCAGACAAACAGGATGTTACCCGTGTCCACCTGCAGGAATTCCTGCTGCGGGTGCTTGCGACCGCCTTGCGGCGGTACCGAGGCGATGGTGCCCTCGATGAGCTTCAGCAATGCCTGCTGTACGCCCTCGCCCGACACGTCGCGCGTGATCGACGGGTTGTCGGACTTACGTGAGATCTTGTCGATCTCATCGATGTAAACGATACCCGTCTGCGCTTTATCGACGTCGTAGTCGCACTTCTGCAGCAGCTTCTGGATGATGTTCTCGACGTCTTCACCCACGTAACCCGCTTCGGTCAGGGTGGTGGCGTCGGCAATCGTGAACGGCACATTCAAGAGACGCGCAAGCGTCTCGGCCAGCAGCGTCTTGCCGCAGCCGGTCGGGCCGATCAGGAGAATATTGGATTTGGCGAGCTCGATGTCGTCCTTGGAGCGCTCGTTCAGGCGGTCGTTGAGCCGCTTGTAGTGGTTGTACACGGCGACCGACAGGACCTTCTTCGCACGCTTTTGCCCAATGACGTACTCATCGAGTACTTCATTGATCTCCATGGGTTTCGGCAGCTTGTCATGGCTGGTCTCGCCCGTGTCCTCGAGCTCTTCACGAATGATGTCATTGCAGAGCTCGACGCATTCGTCGCAAATGAAGACAGAAGGACCCGCAATCAGCTTGCGGACTTCGTGCTGAGATTTGCCGCAAAAAGAACAGTAAAGGAGTTTGCCGTCCTCGTTCTTACCGCGGGTTTCATCGCTCATACAGACAGGGCCTTTGTGACGAAAAAAATCAGTGCGTTAGCGCAATACGCACATTTGGGGTGTAGTTTACATGGGCGTCAACAAGGTGCAAAGCACCACGTCTCATTTGCGGCCTGGCGCTCTATAAGCGATTGAACTTAATAGGATTAACGCTACCTGCCGCGCGACACCTCTGAGTGGAAGAACTTGTAGAGGAACAAGGACTCCGGGCCGTGGCAATCGGCGCACAGCGGCTCAACGAACTCGGGAAGCCTGAGGTGCAGGCCCTTGAGGTGGTCCGGGCGACCCTCGGCCGTCTCGACATGCACGTTATGACAGGTCGGGCAGCCAATGTTGCCAACCCGCTGCTGGCGGGCATCGGCGTCGAACACGGGCATTTCGCCGGGCGTATTCTTGAAAATCGCGCCGCGAACGTCCTGCGACCAGCCGACAACATTGGCAGGATGTGCAGCTGGCACCGGTGCATCGTCATGGCAGCTGCGGCACATGCGATCGAGCGTCAGTTCTGCCTGACCAAACTCGCGGGCCCACATAACCGGCCTGTCCGACGTGTGCGGCGCGTGACAGGAACCGCAGGTGCCGCGAGACTCGAAATCCGCCATGCGGCGCCGGCCCATGTCGTGCGCGCTCCCGGCGATGCGCGCATTGTCAGCGTGGCAGCCTTTGCAGAGGTTGCCATTGGCGTCTCCACGCAGGAACGACCGGACCCTGGACGGGGCATCTGCCGCGCTACTGTTGTGCGCGGAGTGGCAGGTACCACAATACATCCTGCCGTCCTCGTTCATCGGGAATGCCGGCTCCCCACCGAGGTCGGGTACGTGGATGTTGCTCGAGGGCGTCATTCCAAGACGGTGGCCGTGAAATTCCCCATCCGTCCAGTTGCTGCGCGAATCCATGACGAAGCCGTCGTGACATGAAAGACACATGGCGGGCGAACTCGCCACATCCTGTTTGCCCGTTGGCAGAATGGGAAACTCCTCTGCCGGAACGATGGGATTGGCACGCCGTCCCTTGAAGTCCCGATTTTTCATGATGTGGCAGGCATCGCACTTGAACGCATCGGCCGCTTCTTCGGCTGCGACGTCGATTGGCATTGAGAGCAGCACGAGGCTGAGGCTGAGGACCGGCAGTACAGACGACAAGGTCTTCATTGCTGCAGCTCCAGTATCTGTACGCGGCCCGGCAGCATCTCGGTCACCAGGAGGCGCCGGCCGTCGACGGCCATACCGACCGGTGTTTCGAATACCGTGGTGCCGTTCGCATCGCCAATCGCGTAGAGAAAATCTCCAGCCGGACCGAGCACCTGCACTACACCGAGGTAGCTGTCACTAATGTAGATTCGTCCGCCCGAATCGACAGCCACGCCTTTCGGGCGGAAAAACGTACCCGGCTGGCCGCCGCGCTTGCCGAACACGCCAAGGATATTGCCACTGGAATCGAATTTTTGAACGCGGCTATTCAGCACATCCACCACGTAGACGTTGCCTGCGCGATCCACCGCAATGGCTCCCGGAAAACGGAACTGGCCGGGGTCTTCTCCCTCGCCGCCCCAGGCGCGCAGGAAGTTCCCCTGGTTCGAGTAGACGAGTACGCGGTGACTGTTGTTGGTCGTGATGAACAGTTCCTTGCCGTTCGGTGACACCGCGACGTCAGTGGGCGTTGCCTCCTCTCCATCTTCCTCGAGATCGATGACGCGTCTCGGACTGCCATCCGCAGCAAACATGACAATGCGCTGGTTGCCTCTGTCCGCAACGTAAATCTCGCCCCTGTCGCTGAGACCAATGCCTACGGGGCCAATGAGCTGGCCATCCTCGTCTCCGTGCATGCCCACCGAAGTCACGCGCGTCCCCGCCGCATCGAACACGGCTATCTGGTGGTTGCCGCCATCAACGACATAGACCTGGCCACCGGCGCCCAGCGCGACATCGGACGGCATCGACAGCAGGTCCAGCTTCGCAAGATTTGTGTACCCCACTGTAGCGACGTCCTGCGCGAGGACATTGACGACGAGCGCCAATCCGAACAGGGTGGCCAGGCCACGGAGCTTGCGATTACTTGTCATGACACGCCTGGCAAATTTCGTTCATGCGAAGTCGATTCTTCATACCCGGGCCCTCCGAGCCATGGCCCCCGCCCACCTTGAAATCGTGCGGGTTGTGACACGTCGCGCAAAAAACCTCGCCGTTGAGCGGACTGAGCGGCAGCATCACGCCGGTCTCCGCTTCGGACCTACGCATGCTCTGCAGAACCGCTGCCGATGGAACCACCAGGTGATCCCAGCTCCCTGCCGGATTCATCGAAGTCATGCTTTGCGGGTGCGGCGCGACGACATGGCAACCGCGGCAGGCATCATTGAGATCGTGCTGCATATTGAATTCCACGGTTACCCGGCCTGTGGCGCTCGTCTGAGGAATGACCGTGTGACACAGCTGGCAGGTCGGTGCTGGCGGATCCACAACAACGCCTGTGTGCGGATTGAGCTTCTCATAGCCCGATTTATCGTGGCATTGAAAACAGTGTTCGCCGGTTGCCGGCGACGTGCGTGCGCGCAGGAAACCCGGGTTCATAAAGCTGTAGGGTTTCGTCGGATTCAGGCACTGGTAGGTGATGTCATGGCAGGTAGAGCAGACCAGGCGGCCTTCCTTGAGACTCGCTTGAAACTCCGCACCAATGTCCTGCAGGTCGGCCGTGAATCCGGACAGGTGTCTGCATTGACTCGCGCCACCCGTTCCAGCGTGGCATGTAGCGCACTGCGCTTCGGCATCCGCCTCACGCAGCATGATATTTCCGGCGATCGGCTTTGCATCGAGATGACAGGCCTGGCAAGTCCCCTTGTTCCAGTGCGGGTCATCGCCGGCAGCTGCAGCAACCGACATACCGGCCGCCAGCAGCATGATGATCAGCCGCTTAGTAATTCTCGTTGTCATGTTCCTTCCCATGGCAATCAAGATCGCACGATCCCGTCTGGTTGCCTCCATCAACAAATCGCAGATTGCCATTGTTATTGGGGAAGACGATCGAGGTGTCGAAATTGATCAGGTGAGAATTATTCGTCGCGTTACCCTGGATATTGCTAATGCCGTGCGGGTCATGGCAGGCGTTACAGGGCGTGTCCTCACCACGAATATGCTTGTCATGCTCGCCAAATGAGACGTCGTTGAGAATGCTGTTGCGCGAATGGCAGCTGTAGCAAAGCGCGTAATTCGCCGCACTTTCCTGAGTGTTGTCCGCCGTCTCGTAGTTGCGCGACAGGATCGGATCATAGATCGATCCGTGCGGTCCTTCGGGACCCGAGCCACCGGTCACGGTACCCGCGGAATTCGAGTTATGGCAGCCGCCACAGCCAATCACCGACTGCTCTGTCAACGGGCTGATCAGGCTCGGCACATTGGAGCTCTGGCCAGGAGACGCAATCGGGTGGAATGACGGGTTACCGGGCTGGATTTTCAGCCGTATGTTGGACTGGTCAATCTGCCGAGGAGTCCGGGCCGGTGGCTGGTTCGGGCTGTCACCGTGACAGCGCAGGCAGATTTCGTAGGTATTGGTTGCCGTCGTCACCTCCGCACCGGCGAGGTTCACACCACGCACATTGGCTGGCGTATCGCCGGGACTGCGAGTGGAATCGGTCGCATGAGGATTGTGACAATCGGCGCATTCAACGTGCCGGGTATCCACTATCGCGGCTTCGACCGGATCATGTACCAGCGTTGTATCCTGCACCCGATGCGCCGATATCCGGTTCACCAGTGAGTCGATATCGCCGC